>JAIOPP010000067.1 GCA_021413845.1 Planctomycetia bacterium
GTCGAACTGCAATTGCAGCAGCATTCCTTTGACGTCGGTCATCGCGACGGCGTCGCGTTCGAGTGCGCGATGTGAGGAAATGAACACCGGGCCGTCGCTCGCCTCGCGGCCTGCGATCGGCAGACGGCCGTGGCTGCCGCGAACGATCGAGGCATCGAGGCCGATGACGTCCATGTAGTAGCGGAAGCCGAGCAGCTTGCGCGCGAGTCGGCGGGCGACCTTCAACTTCGGGAACTTCAACGTCGGATCGACGAACAGCTCGACCGGATCGTAGCCCGGCTTCCGATGGATATCCACGGTGCGGGCATAATCGGGAGCCACGGCATCGTCGAGCCAGAAGTAGTAGGTGAACCAGCTCCGGGCGTCGGCGACGACGACGAGCTCGCCGCTCCGCTCATGGTCGATGCCGAACTCGCGCTGCGCCGCGCGATCGAGTACTATTTCGACGCCCGGTGTCTTGCGCAGCAGCTCCGCGACGGGGCGCACGTCTTCCGCACGTTGCACATAGACGTGCGCCACTTGATGATCGGCGACCGCGAACGCTCGGCTCGCTCCGCTATCGAGCGTTTCCCAACCGAGCATCTCGTTGCGAACGGTCAGGTAGCCTTGCTCGCGCAGTACGCGATTGAGATGCACCGGTCGATCGACGGCTGTGATGGCGTACTCCGAAAGCACGACCACCTCGGCGCCGCGCGCGAGCGAAGCGTCGATCAACCGGCCGGCTTCCGTGTCGACTTCTTGGAGATCGCGCCGACAGCGAGCATCGTCGGGCCCGAAGCGCTGGAAGTTGTAATCCAAGTGCGGGAGATAGACGAGCGAGAGGGTCGGCGCATGCTCGCGCTGTGTGTCTATTGCCGCGTCGACGATCCAGCGCGTGCTCGAAATATCGGTCCCCGGTCCCCAGAACTTCAAGAGCGGGAAGACGCCGAGTTTCGCTTGCAACCGGTCTTTCAAGTCGGCCGGGTTGCTATAGCTATCGAACACCTTCCGGCCGTCCGACGGGTAGCTCGGCCGAGGCGTGAGCGACCACTCGACCGGTGCGTACATGTTGTACCACCAGAAGAGTTTCGCGGTCGTGTAGCTCGGGTCGCGGCGGCGCCCTGCTTCGTACACGCGCTCGCCGGCGACCAGGCGATTCGATTGTCGCCAGAACATCGTCTCGGCGAGATCGCGCAGGTACCAGCCGTTGCCGACGATCCCATGGTCGCGCGGCATTAAGCCTGTGAGCAGGGTCGACTGAGCGGAGCAGGTGACGGCGGGCAAGATGGTCCCGAGCGGACGCATAAAGCCTTGCTTCGCCAGTCGCGAAAGATTCGGCGTAAGCTCGCCGACCTGGCTCGGAGCAAGGCCGACGACGTTGATAACCACAAGCGGCTTGGTCATGGAGTCGAACGTAGGATTGTGGTTAGAACGGCGATGACGAGACGAGTGTGGAGCGGACCCAGGCCCGCTCCGTACGGCTTTTGTAGCATACTCGGGGGCGAACTGTCCTTGTCTACGAAGCCCGCTCCCCCAACAATACCCTGAAGTCTATCTGCTGGGGGGAATCGAATATGGCTCGCGCAAACGTCGGCATCTCGTTGCTGTTGCTTTCGTGGTCGCTCGTTGCGCAAGCCGGATGCGACACGACGCAAGCCGATCCGGGCCGCGTGCGCGAAGCGGCGGCCGCGAGCGCTCCGCCGGCGACGATCGATTGGCCGGGCTTTCGGGGCCCGAACCGCAACGGCATCTCGACCGAGACCGAGTGGTTGAAGCAGTGGCCGGCCGAAGGGCCGAAGCGACTGTGGTCGGCGCAGGTCGGCCTCGGCTATAGCAGCGTCGCCGTGGCCGACGGCAAGGCGTATACGCTCGGCAACCGCGACGGCAACGAAACGGTTTACTGCTTCGACGCGGCAACGGGACGGGAGCTTTGGAAGTATTCCTATCCTTGCGACTTGGTCGCGAACCTGCATCTCGGCGGGCCGGGGGCCACGCCGACGATCGACGGCGACCGCGTGTACACGGTGAGCAAGCAAGGGCAGCTGCATTGCTTCGCGACCGGGACCGGCAAGCTGCTCTGGACGGTGCTGCTGACCGAGGCGCTCAGCGCCGTTCAGCCGGAGTGGGGCTTCACTTCGTCGCCGCTGGTCTACGGCGAGCTGTTGGTTCTCGACGCCGGAGGGCTCGTCGCGTTCGATAAGCTGACGGGGAAGCAGGCCTGGCGCTCGATGCACTATCGCGCCGGCTACGGTTCGCCGGTCGTCTACACGGCGCCGACCGGCGAGACGTTGATCGCGGCGATTACGAACGACGCTTTCGTCGTGGTCGAGCCGCGCAACGGCCGCGAGGTCGCGAAGTATCCGTGGGAGAGTCAGTATACGACGGCGAGCACCACGCCGGTCATCAGCGGCCGAACGTTCTTCCTGAGCACCGGCTACGGCGGCGGTTGTGCGCTCGTGGAGTTGGTCGGCGAGAAGTTTCGCGAGCTGTATCGCAACGAAGAGATGTCGAACCATATGTGTACGTCGGTGCTGCGCGACGGCCGGCTGTACGGCATCCACGGCAACTCGCATACGGCTCGGCAATGCAAGCTCGTCTGCCTCGACTTGGCGACCGGCAAGCGACTCTGGGAACAACGCGGCTTCGGCTGCGGAGCGCTGACGATGGCCGACGACAAGTTGTTGATTCAGAGCGACGAAGGCTTCCTCTCGGTGGCCGAGGCTTCGCCGAGCGGGTACGTCGAGCTGGCGCGGACGCGCGTCTTCGACGGGCCGACTTGGACCATGCCGGTGCTCTGCCGCGGGCGGATCTATTGCCGCAGCGAAGCGGGCGAAGTCGTCTGCATCGACGTGCGCAAATAGCCCACAGCCGGCCGCTTCGCGATTTTCGCGAAAGATTTTTTCGTGCGGCTCCGCGTGCCGTTCGCGGAAGCGATTATTGAAGTTCGCTCTCAAACCGCGTAGTCGCAGCGGTTTCCTTGCTCTCTCGCACCGTTCTCTTTTGCCGCTCGGATGAGACGTGCCGACGGTCTGCGGTCGCTCGGCTTGTAATCGCGTATCAACTAGCGATTTCGGGCATTTCGAGATGGCCGGCTCGAAGGGAACGTCTAGACGAACCCTACGCGGCCCACCTAGAATCGTTCGCAGCGGCCGACATGCCGCGACTTCCCGAACAAGTATGAACCCGACATATCCACTCGCCCGCCGGCCTCGTTAGCGGGGTCTGCCGAACACAATAGGAACCCGCCATGAAGGGCAACCAACAAGTCGTCGACGCTCTGAACGCCGCGCTGACGATCGAGCTGACCGCGATCAACCAGTACTTCATTCAAGCGAAGATGTGCAAGAACTGGGGCTTCTACAAGCTCGGCCAAAAGCACTACCACGAATCGATCGGCGAAATGAAGCATGCCGAAATGCTCATCGATCGGATTCTCTTCCTCGACGGCGTGCCGGAGATCGCCCGCTACGATGTGATTCGCGCCGGCTCCGACGTGAAGGAGCAGTTTCAATTCGATCTCGCGCTCGAATCGAGCGGCGTGAAAGCCTACAACGAAGCGATCAACCTCTGCATCCAGGTGAAAGACGGCGGCAGCCGGGAACTAATGGAAAAGATCCTCGTCGAAAGCGAAGAGCACGTCGATTGGTTGGAAACGCAGCTCAACGTGCTGAACGAGATCGGCCTAGCCAACTACCTGCAATCGCAACTCGGCGAAGGGGAAGAAGGACACTAGGCCCGACGAGGGCTCGCAGCTCTATTTAATACCGGCGCTTCTTAAAACCGCGGTCGTGAACACGGCTGCGGTTTTTTTATGCGCCTTTTTTCATGCGCTGTGCGAGCGAGAACCGGCTCGATCTAAGAACCGCCAATATCTAAGAACCGCCAATATCTAGGAGCCGCACTTATCGGCGGCTTGCTCGAGGGCCGCGTGGCGGCGATCGGCGAAGTATTGCCGCAGCTTGCGATGGCAGGCGGTGCAGCCGCTTCCAGCTCCCGTGCTGCAAGCGAGTTGGCAAAGCGACTGGCAGCCCGACACTTCCACGGCTTCGACGACGGCCGACTCGCGCACTTGCAAGCAACGGCAAATCACCGGATCGGCCTCGCTCACGGGGCCGACGAGCGGCGCGGGAGCGAATACCTCGAAGACCAGGCTCTCGATGTCGTAAGAGACAACCATCGGCGTGATTTGTGCGGAGGGCGTGTCGACTGGGCGGGAAGCGGAACTGTGAGACTGAGTCTCATTCCGTGGAATTGAATCTAAACGCTCGGGAGCCCTGCTGTCAAGAATATTCGTAAGAATCGGCGAAGTCCCCGGTGGCGCGAACCCGCAGGGGGCTCTTTCCGGGGCGAGCGGGGCGCCGTGAGGCCCCCTACCACTCCAGGATCACTTTGCCCGACAGGCCCGAGCGCATGACTTCGAAGCCGTGCTCGAATTCGTCGATCGGGAAGCGGTGGGTGATGACGCCCGAGATGTCGAGGCCGCTTTGGAGCATGCTCGTCATCTTGTACCAGGTCTCGAACATTTCGCGGCCGTAGATCCCCTTGAGGTGCAGCCCTTTGAAGATGATCTGGCTGAAGTCGATCGACACCGCCGAAGGGAAGATTCCCAAGATCGCGATGCGGCCCCCGTGGTTCATCCCTTCGAGCATCGATTGAAAGGCCGCGGCACTGCCCGACATTTCCAGACCGACGTCGAAGCCTTCGGTCATGCCGAGGTGCTGCATCGCTTCTTGCAAGTTCTCCCGTTTCGGGTTGATGACGTAGGTCGCGCCGATCTTCGCCGCCAGCGCCAAGCGATAGTCGTTCACATCGGTCACGACGACGTAGCGCGCTCCGACATGCCGTGCCACCGCGGCCGCCATGATGCCGATCGGGCCCGCGCCCGTGATCAGCACGTCTTCGCCGATCAAGTCGAACGAGAGGGCCGTGTGTACGGCGTTGCCGAACGGATCGAAGATCGCCGCGAGATCGTCTGAGATGACGCTCGGAACTTTGAACGCGTTCCCCGCCGGCAAGCTGAGATACTCGGCGAACGAGCCGGGCCGGTTGACGCCGACGCCGAGCGTCTTGCGGCAAAGGTGGCGTCGGCCTGCGCGGCAGTTGCGGCAATGACCGCAGGTGATGTGCCCTTCGCCGGTCACGCGGTCGCCGGGCTTGTAATCGACGACATCACTGCCGACCTCTTCGACGATGCCGACGTATTCGTGCCCGACGACCATCGGCACCGGGATCGTCTTCTGCGACCATTCGTCCCAGTTGTAGATATGGACGTCGGTGCCGCAGATCGCGCTCTTCTTGATGCGAATCAAGACGTCGTTCGCGCCGATCGTCGGCACGGGGACTTCCTGCATCCAAAGGCCCGGCTTTCGCTCGGCTTTGACCAAGGCTTTCATCGTGCGGGGCATGCTATAGATCTCTCGATAGATTCGACCGGGGGCTAACGCCCCGCGGCTGATGGGTCCATTAGCCGCAGGGCGTTAGCCCCCGGTTAATAACGTCGGCGACCGGACCACTCAATTATACGCATCACGAAATCACGCCGAGCGAGCGCCCGACCTTCGCGAACGCAGCGACGGCGAATTCGAGATCCTCTCGCGTGTGCGCCGCCGACATTTGCGTTCGGATGCGGGCTTGCCCCTGCGGCACGACGGGATACGAAAACCCGACGACATAGACCCCCTCGGCGAGCAACGCCGCCGCCATGCGACCGGCCAGCTTGGCATCGCCGAGCAGCACGGGAATGATCGCGTGGTCGCGGCCGAGCAGCGTGAAGCCGAGCGCGGTCATCGCTGCGCGGTAGAACCGCATGTTGTCTTGCAACTGGGCTCGGAATGCATCGCCGTGGGCCAGCATGTCGACGACGGCGATCGAAGCGGCTGCGATCGGCGGCGCGAGCGAGTTCGAAAAGAGATACGGCCGCGAGCGCTGCCGGAGCCAATCGACCACGGTGCGCCGTCCGGAAGTGTAGCCGCCCGAGGCTCCGCCGAGCGCTTTGCCGAGCGTGCCGGTGAGGATGTCGACCCGCTCGGCGACGCCGCACAGCTCGGGCGTGCCCCGGCCCTGCGCACCGACGAAGCCGACGGCGTGCGAGTCGTCGACCATGACGAGCGCTTGATACTTATCGGCCAAGTCGCACACGGCGGCTAAGTCGGCGATGATGCCGTCCATCGAGAAGACGCCGTCGGTGGCGATCAAGCGGAAACGACAATCGGCCGCGGCTTGCAACTGCCGCTCGAGGTCGGCCATGTCGTTGTTGGCATAGCGTAGCCGACGGGCTTTGCAGAGCCGCACGCCGTCGATGATGCTCGCATGGTTGAGCGAGTCGCTGATGACGGCGTCTTCTGCACCGAGCAGCGTTTCGAAGAGGCCGCCGTTGGCATCGAAACAGGAAGAGTACAGGATCGTGTCTTCGGTGCCGAGAAATTGCGAGAGCTTCGCTTCGAGCTCTTTGTGAACCGATTGCGTGCCGCAGATGAAGCGGACACTCGCCATGCCGTAGCCGTAGCGCTCGAGCGCGGCCTTGGAAGCGGCGACGACGTCGGGATGATCGGCGAGGCCGAGGTAGTTGTTCGCGCACAGGTTGACGACCTTGCCGGCCTGCGCCGTCGCGATCCAAGCGTTCTGCGGCGTCGTGAGGATGCGCTCTTCCTTGTAGAGCCCGGCCTCGCGTACTTGGCGGAGTTCGTTTTCCAAGTGGTCGAGAAAGCGTGCGTCCATTTCATCGCTCCCGGTTGCCGCGGTCGCCCTATTGCGGGTGCTGCGATTTGTATTCCGCTCGGGCCTCGGGCGTGGCCGCGGCCTTGTATTTGTTGTCGGCGATCATGCCGACGACTTGCGCCGTCGAGACGCACATGAAGAACACGCCGGCCAGCACCATCATGATGCGAACCTTCCACGTCGGTCGCAGCTCACGCGGCAGCAACGCCAAGTTCAAGTAGAGGACGTGAAAGCAGCTGAATCCTAGTGCGCAATTATAGATCGTCGTCGCGATCGGCAGGATCTTATCGCCTTTGACCACGGTGAGCATGATGAGCCCCCCGCCGACATAAACGCAGAGGAAGCCGAAATAGATTTGGCCGGCGCGACGTGGGTCCCAATTTCGCAAGGCGGGGAGACCGGTCCAGACGACGTCGACCCAACGGCGGAAGTAGCCGTCGGCGGTCGTCGTGTTGCTTAGGGCTAGAATGATGAAGCCGCAGAAGAGAGTGAGGAACCAGAAGGTCGGACCCCACGACGGCCCGATCGCGTTCTCGACGCCGACGGCGGTCATGCCGGCCGCGGTCCAAGTGCTCGCTTCCAGACCGCGCGGCAGGAATTGCACCGAGAGCATGCTCGGGAGCGCCAGGCCGACGAAGCAAGCCGGCATCCAGACGACAAGCTGATCGCGCAGCACATGCCGATACCAACCCTGAAAGCGGGCGATCGAATCTTTGTTGATCGGAAAGACCATCCCCATGTGCGAGAGCTTCACGGAGTGGCCGCCGAAGGCGCTCGGGATTGCGCCGACGTGCGCTCCCATGCCCCAGCCTTGATCGCGCGTGTAGCCCGAGATGTTCGTATTCGTGAGGCCGCCGGTACCGGCCAAGCCGGCCATGGCGCCGAGCACGGCGAACATGCTGAGATCCATCGCGGGAAACGGTTGCCCAGCCCACCAGCGCTCGAAAATGTTGGCGGTTCGGAAGCCGTCGTAGCGACCGTCGCCGTCGACATCGACGAAGTCCTTGGGATCGTTCGTCCAGCGTTTCTCGACTCCTTCGGCACGGCCGTCGCCGTCCCAATCGGATTCGCCCGGATCGAACTTGCCGTTGCCGTTCAAATCTTCGGCTTCGACGACGGGGAACGTGCCGAACTTGAAGAAGCCGGAGCTGATGTCTTTCCAGGTCGCGGCGCTGGAGTAGCGGGCCGCGATGAAAATGAGAAAGCCGATCACGAACACGAGCTTGAACGACATCGCGGCCTTGAGCGAATTATAAACCTTGCCGCCGAAGATGAGCGGGATCACGGTGAGCAGGAAGATCGCGTAGCTCAAATAGAGCAGCAGCATCTTGTGCTTGACGGGGTCGAGAGTCTCACCGTGCATATTCAGATAGACCATCGCGACGGGGGTCGCCGCCGAGGTCGCGAGATACGGCAAGATCGAGCCGAAGTCGAGCACCAGATATACGAACATCCAAAACAGCGGCCCGGGAAGCGAGCGAAATTTGCCGGTGAAGATCGGCTCGCCGCTATAGAGCGTGTAGCGGCTGATCTCCATGTTGTAGATCACTTGGCCGAAGATGCTCATCGTGGCGAGCCAGAAGAGCGCGCCGCCGTACTTCGCCGTGACGAGCGGCCCGGTGAGCCATTCACCGCCGCCGATCGCCGACGCGCCCGACACCAGGCCCGGCCCGAGAAACGCCAACCAGTTTTGCCATCGAAACAACGGCGGCGCGGGCAACTCTCCCCCTTGCCATCGGGGCATGATCTTCGAGCCCGGATGCGGTGGGACGAAGTCGGACTTCGCAGGAGGTGCGTCGTGGGTGGCGGACATGAGCGAGCATCCGGGCAGGAGAGAGACAGTGCGTGGCCCTCCATGATGCCGTGGTCGCCGGCTGCTTGCAAGCGTCGAGAAAGCCGAACGACCGCGAAACCACGCAGGGCTCGGCGGTCGTTCGGCGAGTGGCAATCCGTTTCCGCAGAAGCGGGGTCGATTAATGGAGTCGACTAAACCGTGTCGACGGCCGGCAAGATGTACGGCTTTCGGTACTCGGCGCGAGTTCGGAACTTCTCCGCCTCGGAGTCGCCGGTGAACTTGTAGGCGTCGTAATCGAACTTCACCGTCCGGCCTACGCGCCACGCGATGTTGCCGAGGTGACAGAGCAAGCTCGACACCCGGCCGACGTTTTCGAGATCGGCATTCGGCTTCCCGCGGTTGCGCATGCAATCGAGGAAGTTGTTCACGTGAGCCATCTCGGCCGCGGTGCCGCGCGGCACTTCCTTGACCAACTCCGCCTTACGGCCGGCATAGTGGCGCCAGCGCTTATTGCCGACGATGACGTAGCCCTTATCGCCGAACACGGCTGCCCCTTCGTCTTCGCCGTCGATCGGATACGGCGCCCAGACGCGCATTTCGTACGACAGCAGCCGGCCCGGATAGTCGTAGGTGACGAGCATCGTGTCGGGCCATTCTTGGGCATCGTCGAAGTAATACTTTCCGCCCGAGGCCGACACGGAGCGCGGTAGCCCGATCGGCTTCTCGCCCGACGCTTCGACCGCGGTCTCGAGCATCCAGCGAGCGATATCGAGCCGGTGGACGCCGTCGTTGCCGAGGTCGCCGGAGCCGTAGTCGAAGAACCAGCGCCAATTGCCGTGGAACCGCAAGGGGTTGAACTGCCGCTTCGGCGCGGCCCCGAGCCACACGTCGTAGTCGATCGTCGACGGCGCTTCGGAGTCGGGCGGGTTGCCGAGGTTTTTCTGCGGCGAGCTTTCCCAAGCCTTCGCCATCACGACGCGACCGAGATGCCCTTGCTTGATGTATTCAGCGAGCTCAAGCAGTTGCGGGTCGCTACGGGCTTGCGTGCCGAGCTGCACGACCCGGCCGTATTTCTTCGCGGCCGCCGTCATCACTTGGCCTTCTACCAAGTTGTGGCCGTCGGGCTTTTCGCAGTAGACGTCTTTGCCCCCTTGGCAGGCATGGATCGTTTGCAAGGCGTGCCAATGGTCGGGCGTGCCGAGGACGAGCGCGTCGATGCTCTTGTCGTCGATCAGGCGGCGATAGTCGGCGACCGGTTCGGGACGACGATCGAAGCGTTTTTCGAACTCGCCGTTGCGCCGGCCGAGCACTTCCGAATCGATATCGCAAACGTACTTCACGTCGACCTGCTCGCTTGCGAAGCCGAAGTGGTTGAAGAGCGCATTGCCACGCCCTTTCACTCCGACGCAGCCGACCGTGATCTTGCCGTTCGCGAGGTCTTTGGCTTGCGCTCGGGGCCGGGGCAGTAAACTTGCCACGGTTAGAGCCGCTCCGGCTTGCGATGTTTGCGCGAGGAAGTCGCGACGATTCAAACCCTTCGTATCCGTATGTTTACCGCTCATGCGACGTTATCTCCCGCTGATGAATTCACTCCGATCGAACGGGCGGGCGAAGGGGATTTCGCTCGACCGTGATCTGCCTGACGAAAGCCTATGATGAACGTGCGGCGAGCGGGAGGCAAATAAAATAGAATCGCACATTGCGGTCGCCGGAGAGTGCGTGCATTTCGCTGAGTCGCCGGGTAGAATACTGCTCCGCATCCGTCAGGCCTTTGCGCGCTCGAGCACGGCACCTTTTCTAACGCCGTGTCGTGTTGCAGACCTGACGATCGAAAATTCAATCACGCTCGTTAGGAGATCTGATCCATGCCTCAAGACGCCGGTTCTTCGGATAACGTTTCACGCCGCAACTTCATGAAGACCTCGGCCGCGACCGCTGCTGCCGCGGGAGTCGTGTCGAGTTTCGCGGCCCCTGCTCCGGCGAGCGCCGCCGACGCCAACGGTCGGATTCGGATCGGCTTCATCGGCCCTGGCGGACGAGGCTTCGGCGCGCATGTGAAGTCGCTCGCGAAGCTGCGCAGCGAAGGAGCGAACATCGATCTCGTTGCCGTCTCCGAGGTTTATAAGAACCAAGAAGACATGGTTTGCGACTACATCAAGAAAGAGACCGGAGTCGAAGCGAAGCGGTACGTCGACTACAACGACTTGCTCGCCGATCCGACCGTCGACGCCGTGTGCATCGGCACGCCCGACCATTGGCACCATCGGCAGATCATCGACTCGCTCAAGGCCGGCAAGCATGTCTATTGCGAAAAGCCGATGACGAAGAAGGTCGAGGAAGCGCTCGACGTCGTGAAGGCTTGGAAGTCGTCCGGCAAGGTGATGCAGGTCGGCGTGCAATCGACGAGCCTTCAAGTGTGGGACCAGGCTCGCAAGTTGATCGATGAAGGCAAGCTCGGCAAAGTGCTCGGTTTCCAAACCGAATACTTCCGCAACTCTAGCGTCGGCCAATGGCGCTACTACAAGCTCGACAAAGATATGTCGCCGAAGACGGTCGACTGGAAGCGTTGGCTCGGCGTGAAGGAAGGCTTGGCCGAAAACATGGATTTCGATCGGGCCGTCTACGCTCAATGGCGCTGCTATTGGCCGTTCGGCTCGGGCATGTTCACCGACTTGTTCGTCCACCGCACGACCTCGATGCTCAAGGCGACGGGCCTCCGCTACCCGGCGCGCGTCGTCGGCGCCGGCGGCATCTATCTCGAACTCGACACGCGCGAAGTGCCGGACGTCGCGACCGTCGTGGCCGATTACAACGAAGGCTGCCAAGCGATCATCACCGCGACGATGTGCAACGAAAACTCCCGCATCAAGCAAGTCATTCGCGGGCACAACGGCGCGTTCGAGTTCGGCAACGGCGAACAGTTCAGCGAGTTCAAGTTCATGGCCGAGCGTCCGCAAGTGACGTTCGATAGCGCGCTGGTCGACGAAACGATCAAGACCGACTTGAACCCGGAAGACTTGAAGAAGTACGACACGACGTACCTGCACTTCAAGAACTGGCTCACCGCGATGATCGACAATAAGCCGGAAGCGTGTAACAACACGCCGGACCTCGGAGCCGCGGCCGTGGCGACCGTGATCCTCGGTGCGCAGAGCTACCGGACCGGCAAGGTCTTCCACTTCGATGCCGAAAGCGGCACCTACAAAGACGGCGACTCGTCGTGGGCCACGAAATGGGAAACCCTCTCGAAGCAACGCGGCAAGCCGACGCAAGTGCCGGGCTGGGCCGCCGGCGACAAAGGAAGCACGCTCCGACCACCGGAGTACATGTCGCTCGCCGGCCCATGGAAAGACGGCGTCGATCCAGCGGGAGCGTAAGTTGCTCGCGGTTGGTTGATCGATTGAGATAGAACAACGACGCCCGGCATTGCGAGATGCCGGGCGTTGTTTTTTTTGAGCGGCGAGTAACTGCGACGAGTATAAGCGGTGAGGAACCGGCCGGCTTACACCGGCCGCTCGCCTCGGAGGTTTTCGTCGTGCGCTAGAACTCTAAGAACACGCGGCGGTTTTCGGTGAAGCTGTCGTTGGCTGCGCGGACGACGGTGAGTGCGCGGTAGGTGTCTTCCAGGCCGCCGGCGTTACGCACGAGGCTCGTTACCGCGCGGTGGAACTGGCCGATCATCATCTCGCCGACCGGCCGCTCGCTTTCGAGCGACTCTTGATGTCGGCCGGCGTTGTCGAACCAGACGAGCGTCGACGGAAGATCGATGAACGCGATGCCGTTTTCGCACGCGACCTGCAGCGCCGCCGGCGGGCGGTAGGCCACGGCTTCGGCCCAGGCCGAAGGCATGTAGCGCCCGCAACTGATCTGCGCCGTGGCCGACGTGCCGGGGCCGTTCTTCAGGTCGCCGAAGTCGAGGCTCATCATCTGGTAGTCGTCGTGCTTCGGCTCTTCGCCCCGATAATGCCGCACGCCGACGACCGAAGTCGGCTCGCTGCCGACCACGTAGCGGCACCAATCGATCAACTCCATCAAGTCGTTCGACGGCGACTGGTTCGAGCCCGGCTTTCCTTGCTGATGTTCGGCCGGCACGCGGGCATGGCAGAACAACAGCTTCGGCTTGCCGAGCCGTGTGGCGATCAGTTCCTTAAGCCGCAGCGTGGCCGGGGCGTGGCGGCGCGGGAATTCGGTCATAAACGCGACGCCCGACTCATCGACCCGCTGCTTGACGAGCTGCGCCTGTTCGGGATCGAGTTGCAGGCTGTTTACGCAGTAGATCGCCTTCCCGGCATCGCAAGCGGCGAGAATCGGCAGATAGCCGTACCATTGCGGAGCGAGCATCAGCACGGCATCGATATCGGGCCGCTGAGCGAGCGAGCGGAAGCCGTCGCAAGCCTGAGCGTTCCATTCGCGCGCGGCCTGCTCGGCCCGGAGCGCAATCTGGTCGCAGACGGCGCAGACCTCGAACCGGTCGCTCAGCGTACGCAACGCAGGCCGGTGGCGCGACTCCCATTGGTTGCCGAGCCCGATAAGACCGACGCGAAGCTTCATGCTGGTTGCCGTGATAAGGTGCGCCGGCTCGGTAATTCCCTGGACATTCGTGCGCGATCGACTCGGGCGAACGGGAAACCCTAGGCTCAGCTTGGTTCGACGTCGGGGCGGATTATAGCCGGCAGAAGACGTAAAGCCAAAAGGAAAAATAGTTTCGCTCGATAACTCGCGCCCGAAAGTTTCCGGCTTCAGCGGCAGCGCTAAAACAAATCGATCGGAAATACCGAATCGGTTGCGGACACGGACGCTTGCACTGTCAAGCGATGCCGGTAAACTGGCGAACTCTTGTCGATCGCGCAGATTTTGACGCTCCGCTTTTATGCGGGTCGATCTTCGCCGAACGAGGCAAGTTTTCCTCCGTTTTCCAACGTTTTCCGAACAAGGAACAGACATGATTCACGCGGCATTGGCGGCCCTTTTGCAAACTGCGGTCCTTTCGGCGAGCCCGCTCACTTACGAACAAGCCTTCGAAGAAAACGCGAAGACCGGCAAGCCGCTCGTCGTGTTGATCGGAGCCGAATGGTGCCCGGGCTGCGTGACCATGAAGCGGTCGTCGATGCCCGCGGTCGCCAAAGATGCCGTTTTCGGCGAAGTCGCCTACACGGTGCTCGACACCGACAAGCAGACCGCGATCGCGCAGCAAATGATGCAAGGGGGCTCGATCCCGCAACTGGTCATGTTCCACAAGACCGCCGCCGGCTGGCAGCACGACCGACTCGTCGGAGCCCAAAGCCCGACGGCGATCATCCAGTTTTTGCGCAAGGGGATTAAAGCCGCGACGGGAAAGATCGCGTCGAACTAGCTCGCGCAGCTTCGATGGCGCTACCGAGCTAATGTTTCTAAAGACCGAGAGCCGCGAGATGAAACTCGCGGCTCTCGGCGTTTACTGCTCTCGGTGTTTTTAGAGCAACGTGAGCGGGTTCACGCGCGTCTTGAGCGGCAGCGGCACCGGCCCGCCGACTCGTTGCGACTCGAAGATCGCGTTGATCATTTCGATCGTGCCCCGTCCGTCATACGCGCTGCAGAGCGGTTGCCGATCTTGTTCGATCGCGGCGACGAGGTCTTTCACCGCCGCGACGTTGCCGCCGTGCATATCGCTTACGTCGGTTTCCGGCTTTCCGATTCCTTGCGTCGAGACCGGAACCCACTTCGAGCCGGTTCGGCCCGGCGACCAAGCGCCGTCGTCGAGATAGTTGGTCGTCGGGTGATAGCCGGTCGTCATCTCGAAGATGCCGGCCGAGCCGAGGATCTGAATAGCGAAGCGCGACTTCTTCGCGCCCACACCGCGCTGTGAGCCGAAGTATGCCGTTGCGCCGCCGGGCAAGCCGAACATTCCCGCGACGTTGTCGCCGCAGAGCGGGCCGATCTGCTCCGGGCCATCGATCACATCCGACTTCGTGATCGCATGCCCCCCCTGCTCCACGCGGCCGAAGCACCACGTGGGATCACCGCCGAAGGTGCGGACCAGGTTGAAGAGGTGTGAGCCGAGCACCCACATGTCTTCGGCACCTCCCCGATGATCCTCTTTGCCCCGTGCGCGGATTTCCAAGAGCTTCCCGATCTTGCCGTCGGCGATCGCCTGCTTCACGACGTCGATCGTCGGGCTGTAGCGCGTCTGATGCGCGAGCGCCAGCTTCACGTGTCGCTGTTCGCAGGCCGCGATGATCGCGTCGGCCTCGGCGAGCGACCGGCAAAACGGCTTCTCCATATACATATGAATGCCGCGCTCGGCGCAAGCCAAGGCCATCTCTTGATGACGATCGAGCCAGCGCGGCCCGATGCCGACGATCTCGGGCTTCGCTTTGTCGAGCATTTCGCGATAGTCGGTGAAGCTCTCTTTCGCGTGCGTGAGCTTCATCATCTTCGGGATGGCGGCCTTGTTGTCTTCGGCCAAGGCGACGACTTCCATGCCCGGCACGTCGTGCCACACGGTATCGACTCCGTGGCCGTAGTTGCCGCGGCCGGTACTGCCGATCACGGCGACGCGATAAGTTTTCGCCATCAGTGAATCTCCGAAACGGTGGGGTGTGCGAGGCGGGATGAGCCGGGCCGGCAGAGAGAGAGGCGGCGTCAGAGAGGCTCAGTGTAGCTAAGAGGGCCGGCCGACACCAGAATTTTGCGTCGCACCAGGCGGAGAGTTGCGCGAGCCTACGACACGCGGTTCGGCGGCTGATCTTGCAACTCGTAGCGACGAATCTTCCGATCGAGCGTCGAGCGCTCGATGCCGAGAATGGTCGACGTTTGGCTTTTGTTCCAGTTCGTGCTCTTGAGCACCGCGAGGATATGTCGGCGTTCCATCTCGGCGAGCGAGCAAGGCTTGAAGTCGGGAGCCGAGCCCGGCACGTCGATCGTATCGCCCGACGTGGGCAGCTTCGAGAGGAGCAAATCCCCTTCTTCGATATACTCGCCGCTGCAGAGCACGATCGCCCGCTCGACGACGTTCTTCAACTCGCGCACGTTGCCGGGCCAGCGATAGCGGACCATCTGCTCCATCGCCTTCGGCGTGAAGCCCTTCAGCTTGCGACCGGTCTCGCCCGTAAAGCGATTGAAGAAGTGATACGCGATTTCGGCGATGTCTTCCGGTCGCTTG
The DNA here is from genome assembly GCA_021413845.1 of Planctomycetia bacterium. Taxonomy (NCBI): domain Bacteria; kingdom Pseudomonadati; phylum Planctomycetota; class Planctomycetia; species Planctomycetia bacterium. The sequence goes on from JAIOPP010000067.1 coordinate 15,633, forward strand.
CGCAACGGCGGAACGAGGATCTCCAACACATGCAAGCGGAAGTAAAGATCGCGGCGGAAGATGCCGTCGGTCACGGCTTTCTCGAGATCGCGATTCGTCGCCGCGATCACGCGGACGTCGACCTTCACCGGCTCGCTGCCGCCGACGCGCTCGAACGGATGGCCCTCGAGTACGCGAAGGAACTTGGCTTGAATCGCCGGACTCATCTCGCCGATTTCGTCGAGCATGAGGGTCCCTTGGTTCGACGCTTCGAACTTGCCGATCTTGCGCCCGACCGCTCCGGTGAACGCCCCCTTCTCATGGCCGAAGAGCTCGCTTTCGAGCAGCGTTTCCGAGAGCGCCGCGCAGTTTAAGCAGACGAACGGACCTTTGCGTCGAGGGCTGGAGAAATGGACGGCCCGCGCGACGAGCTCTTTGCCGACTCCGCTTTCGCCGCGGATCAAGACGGTGGCGTTGTTCGGTGCGGCCCGCGCGATTTCATCGGCGACGCGCTGCATCGTCCGGCTCGTGCCGACGATTTCGCTTTCCGCACCGAGGCGTTGCCGGAGCTGCACGTTTTCATCGCGCACCGTACTGAGATTTTCGGCGAGTTCTTGCCGCCGCTTCAAATTCTGCAGCGCGACGCCGACCGTATCGGCAACCGCCAGCGTAAACTCGAGGTCGTCCGGGTCGGGCATCCGTTCCGGCTTCGTCGAATATAAATGGATGAGCCCGACGATCTTATCGTTGCGACGAATCGGAGCGCACATCACGCTCACGGCGTGAATCTCTCCTTTGCTGTCGCGGCTCGTCACCGTGCTGTCGCCGATTACGTTGCGCGCGAGCACCGCCTCTCCTTCGCGCAACACCGTGGCCGCGAGGAACGGTGAAATGCGATGATACGGCAATTCGGTCGTGCTTTCCGAGGCGACGACTTCGAGATCGGCATCGCGCGGCTCGTTCGAAGCGTTGCGCCGCAACAGTAAGACGGCCCCGGCATCGACTCCCGCACTCTCGAACACTCCGGCCAAGGCGAGCTGCGCCACCGAAAACGGATCGGTCGCCTTCGCCAGCTCGAACGCCAAGCGGCAAAGCTTCGCTGCGGCGCGGCCTACCTTCGGGATGTTCTCCGGATCTTCTTTGTCGGGATCTAAGAACTTCGTCTGCATCCGACGATGCGTGATCATCGTCGGCTCGTGGATATTGAGCGACGAATCGCTATCGCTGAGCGGGGCCTGCGTGATCGCGGAGCCGACGAGCGGCAGCGTCCGCACCATCGGGCTCGATTCGGGAAACGCTTTCGTCAGATCGTAGACGAAGGCGAGTTGCGAGTTGCCGATCCGAATGACGTCGCCGGGATTGAGCAATTGCTCGGAGCGAACCGTGGCCTCGCCGAGTAGCGTGCCGTTGCGGCTCTCTAAGTCACGCACGAACCAATGGTCGTCGCGGAAGAACACTTCGGCGTGGCAACGACTACACCGATCGTCTTTCATGACGATCTGGTTCGTCGGCGCTCTGCCGATCGTGGCGGTTTGCCCCGGCACCAAACGAAAGACGTCGGTCCACTTCGCCCCTTCGCGGATTACTAAGTAGGCAAGACTTGGGGGCATAACGCTCAAAGAAGGGCCCCGAGGGTTCGTTCGTTTAGGTCGGTTTTTCGGCACTTCTCGGTGAAGATCGAGGGTCCGACCGCCGAAAACCGCTCCATTGTTACCTTAGTCTTCGCGACCCCGGACATGCAAGCCTACCCCCGAGTTCCGACAAAAAGCCGAGGAAGTGCCCGCAAGAGCCCCCTTTCTTGTTCGTCGTATCACTATGGAAATCGAGGCTCTGTAAGGGATATTCGGGTTTTTCGCGATGCTTCGGTTTGGAACATTACGTTTTCCGAAGCCGAGTCAAAGTTAACGTAGAAAGAATTGTTGGCCGGCGAAGAGTGGGTATCATGGGATGTAAGTAACGCCGGTCGGCCATTCTCAACACCTCTTTTCGTGCTGAATCACCATGAGCTTGCTTCGTCATTGCGGTCTGGCGTGCGTCGTGTTCGGGCTCTCGGTTTTGGAGTTCGGCGTAAGCTCCAGTGCTTTCGCGCAAGCCGACGCGAACAACCCTTATAAGCAATTGGAATCGACGAAGGGGGTCTGGCCTCCTTTCTATAAGCCCGATCCGCAAGACGAGACCTATACGAAGTTGATGGCCGAAGGCTGGTGCAAGCCGAACGGCAAGCGCGCCCAAAATTACTATCTCTCGAAGATGGTCGACGTAAACAAGCTCCCCGAGTTTGCCTTCGAGGGGAAGATTACGGGCATGCACAAGGGCTCGATGTCCGCCACGGACAGCCGCAGCGGCGAGTCGATGCTCGTCATGATTCACGAAGATCCGTCGATCAGCCAAGTCATCGTGCATGGCAAAGGGACGAAGGAAATGCTCACGACCGGCAAGTTCGTCCGGTTCGTAGGCCGGGTCGATGCGACCGGTGCCTGCGCGGAAAAGATCGAAAGTATCGAGCTCACCACCCCCGGCGTTTCGCTGATCACTCCGGTCGAGCCGAACAAGACGCAAAATCTATTCGGCAAGATCGTGCGTCGCGACGGCGAGCGCATGGTCGTCTTGGCCCCGACGGGCAAAGTTCATCGCCTCACCTTCGAGCTGGCTCCCGAGGCGGCGGTGGAAACGCGCGTTTCCGACTACCGTTCCGCCGGAGTAGGCGACACGATCAAAGTGAAATGCCGAATCTTCCGGTCGACGACCCCGGTACAGGCTTTCTGCTTCGCCGACGAACTCGATGTCGTGGCAACCACGAAGGTTCAAGTCGCGAAAACCAAATAGGACTTCCGGCGGCGGCTATGAAGGTCGAAGCAGCCTCTTAGCGACCCTGGCCGGATTGCCGGCAAGGAGCCCGCTCGGTGCCGTCTGCTTGGGGAAATCGGCTGCAAACCGGCCTGACTTACCGAATAAAGTGATTGCAGCGAGGCCGCCGGCACCACCTTTTCGGCACATAAGCTGCGGAAGCGTCTTCTCGCTCGAAGCGGTCGGATTAAAGTGGTAAGGATGCTAGACGTATCTGTAGCAGTCGTCTTTAATCCGGCGTTTTTACTTGCCTGATCGTAAGCTTCATCCGACAATCGATAGAGATAGTCGCTGCGCATTTCTACACACGCGATTCCGTCCACCCTTCTCATGGTCGTTATGCCGATGTTTTTAGCTCGCTTATTCCTCGACCGTCGCACTCCTTACGCCCTCTTTGCCGCCGCTATGGTAGGAGGGCTGCTCTTCCTAGAAGGTCCGCAAAAGGAGTTGCCGCGTTCGGCAGGATGCTTTAATCAACAGCAAGCGGTGGGAGGCGTGCGCGTCGACGCCTCGGGTGCGATCCGTCGTTTGGAGTTGGACGGTTTGAACGCGTTGGCTCGTGAGCGCGCAGACGTGGCGGCGTCGATCGCTCCGGAGATGAAGCGTGCGCACGGGATGCGTAAGATTTCGTTACGGGCGTTGGAAGCGGCGGTGGCGAAGAACCTGAAGACGGGGAATCCGATCTCGGACGAGATGAAGCTGTTGGCGGGCCTGCAAGAGATCCGCTACGTGTTCGTGTACCCGGAGCAACAAGACATCGTGTTGGCGGGCTTCGGCGAAGGCTGGAAGATCACGGCTCGGGGAGACATCGTCGGAGCGACGACGGGTAAGCCGGTCATGTTTCTCGACGATCTGCTGACGGCGCTGCGGCACGCGGAGCAAGCGGCGCAAGGGGATATCTCGTGCTCGATCGATCCGACCCCCGAAGGGCTCGAACGTCTGCGTCGTCACGTGGCGACGTTGACCGAGATCGGCGATCCGCAAGCGACGAGCCAAGGAATCGAGAAGGTGTTGGGTCCGCAGATGGTCACGGTGTCGGGCTTGGCTTCGACGTCGCACTTCGCGCACGTCATGGTGGCGGCCGACTATCGGATGAAGCGGATCGGGATGAACTTAGACCCGAGCCCTGTGCCGGGCCTGACGAGCTACGTGCAATTGTTGAGCGGCGGCGGTCGAGGCATGTCGGCGGTAGCGCCCCGTTGGTGGCTGGTGCCGGACTTCCAACCGGTGCTGACGGACGAAGCGGGCTTGGCGTTCGAGTTGCGCAGCAAGGGGGTGAAGTGCCTGACGGAAGACACGGTGTTCACGGCCGGCGGCGTCAAGGCGCAAGCGGGCAAGTCGAGCCCTGCGGCGCAACGTTGGGCGGACATGCTGACGACGAAGTACGCGGAACTCGCGCAGAAAGAACCGGTGTTCGCGGAGTTGAAGAACGTGATGGACTTGGCGGTGGTGGGGGCCTTGATCCACAAGGAAGAGTTGGCACGCAAGGCGGGCTACAGCTTCCCGCTGTTACTGAACTCGACGGAATTGCCGACGGACAAGCTCCCTGAGGTGAAGCAGACGGACAGCGTGGCGAGCATGTTGAAGAAGGGTACGAACTGGATCATCTCGGCCTCGGGCGGGGTGCAGATCAACGCTTGGGCATTGGCCTCGGAGAAGCAAACCGGCCCGGAACTCGACTCCCTCCGCCCCAAACTCGCCGAACCCGCCAAACATTGGTGGTGGGATTAAGCGAACGAGGATGTCGCGCGATAACGCGTCTCGGGGAAACCCGGCTCGCGAAAGTTGACGAACCGCACGTGAGGAATCCCTCGCGCCGCCGTATTGAAATAGTGATCGACGTAGTCGTTCGCCGTGGCTGAGTGAAACGTTGAAGCCGGCGTCGTCGACTTCAGCAGCACGAGCTCCTCGGCACCCAAGAGCGTTGCGGCCCGGGCGGCGATCGAATCGCTCGACACGCTCCAATCGGCCGGCAAAGGATCGCAGCCCTCAACCGCTTGCGAGCACGTCGCATCGTGCTGCATGAAAGCCCAAGGATCGATCCATGCCAGACCGGGGCTCGACGCGCGCTCGCTGGTCGTGCGAGCGTCGAAGCTAGTGATCCTCGCGCATTGCGGCATGAGCGCCGCCAGCATTTCGTAGTGGATCTGCATCGCGCGAATGCAAAGCCAATGCGCGGCTCGGTCGTCGAAACCGAGCGTTCGTTGTTGCTCGGCAATGGCATCGACCAAAGCTCCGCCGCCGGCAAGAAACAGCGTCTGCGCGGGAACTTGCTCGGCGGTCCAGCGTTGAAGATCGTCGACGAGCGTCGGGCTCGTCAGCAAGCTTCCGCCGACTTTGACGATGCGGCGCATCACGTCGCGCGCCATGCTAACGATCCTCGCCGATCAAGCGGGCCAGCGCATACGCCGGGCCGACCGTGGACGCATCCGTTCCCAGTTCCTCGGCCAAGGAGATGATCGCGCCGGCCCAGCCTCGGCGCGCGAGCACTTCGCGCGCGAGGAACTCTCCTTGTCCGCAGACGACGAACAGATCCGTCGTCGACGAGCGTCGTTGCTCCACTTGATCGAGCGCCGCGGAGATCGTCCGCACTTGCGCTTCGCGCACCGCTTGCGCCATGGCTTGTGCATCGTGAGCGTCGAACGACGTGCGATCCGCGCAGACCATGCGCGCCAAGCGTTCCAGTGCGAATTCCTTCGTCGCAGGTCGGCCGTCGGCCGTGGCGACGTCGTCGCCATCTTCGGCGAGGTTGCCGAGAATCAAATAGGCATCGCGTGTCGTGGCGAAGAGCTCTTGAGCGGTGCCGCAAAGCCGGCCGCTCCAAGGCAGCGCCTGCGCAACGGCGCAAATCGGGCTTCGCACGACTCCCGTGTAGACCAATTCGCCGCTTGCCAAGCGATCGGAGTCGGTGCGTCCTTCGACTTCGGGCTTGCCGGCGACGAAAGGAATCAGATCGGTCGTGGTCGAGCCGATGTCGATCAAGATCCCCGTCAGCTTCGAGAACTTTCGCGCCGCAAAAGCCGCCGTGGCATACCAATTCGACGCCGAGGCTTCGAGCCACCGGAGCTTCGCCTCTGCCGGCGCGACCATCGCGCCATCGGTCAACAAGACTCGCACCTCGACCGCCTTTCCCGTTCCGGAGAACGCCGTTTCGACGGCGTCGACGATCGCCGCGACCCCTGCTTGTTTCGTGCGAAAGCAATCGGCAAGCTCGCCGGTCATCGTCACGGCCACGCGTCTAAACTCGGGCGCGTCGGCAAGGAGCGCGATGAGCGCTGCGGTCAGTTGTGCCGGCCGTTGCCACAACGGAAACGCTTGCGAGCGCACGAAGCCGGCGCCATCCGAGGCCTTGAGGTTCGCTCCGCCGATATCGAGTGCGAGCACGCGCGTCGTGGCGTCGCGCACGTTGCCGTCGGCATCGAACTCGACGACCTCGGAGCGAAACGATAACGTCGGCGGTCGTCCTTGCGCCACGTCGAGCATCGCGCGGGCCAGGCTCGCCTCGGCGAGGGCGCGCAGTCCGACGTACGAAGTGGTCAGCCGCGGGTTCACTTCGATCACGTAATCTTCCGAGCCGTCTTCGGCCGCGCCGAGAACGAGATCGAGTCCGATGAAGCCGGTCCATGCGGGCATCGCGTCGCCGGCCGCGAGCGCTAAGCGTCGGGCACGCGCGGCGAGGTCGGTCGTCAGCGGAACCTTGCCGCCGAGATATTCGAAGCGCCCTTCCTCTTTGATGCGCTGAGTGCAGGCCGGCAGTGCGAAGGTGCCTGCAGGGCCGCGCAGCAGGCCGATGCTCGCCGCTTGCCCGACGACGTAGCGCTCGAGCCGCCAAGTGCGCGGAGATTCGCCGCGCGCATCTTGCCGGGTTTCATTCAAGCGGCGTACGTCGACGGAGCCGCAACCGTCGATCGGCTTGAGCACCGCCGGGGCCAGGAAATGCTTCGGCCACAAGTCGTCGGGGGTCAGCCGGATGCCCGTCGGGGTCGGGATATTGCCGGCGCGCAACGTCTCGGCGACGGCGTGCTTGTCCGAGGCCCAAGCGATGAACTCGGCCGAAGGGGAAGCCAGCCGTCCGTTCAGTTGTTCGACGCGGCGCGCGAGCCCAGCAAGCACGCCATCGGTTTCCGGCGCAATCAGCAGCGCAAGGTCGGCCGCGGCCGCCAGGCGATCGAACGCTTCGGCCCGTTCCGCTTCGGAGTCGACGAGAATCGCGTTTTGAAAGTCGGGCGTTTGCGCGGCTAGCGCGGAGTCGAGCAGCCAGGAGACTTCGATCCCGTCGAGGGCTGTGAAATCGGCGACCAAGGTGTGGCGCATCGCCGCGGCTTCCGCCAGCAGCGGGCCGTGGTCGTCGAGTTCTCCCGTGTGCCGATTCGCGATGAGCCCGCCGCCGGTGACATGTTCGTAAACGAAGATTCGCATGGAAACGAGACCGAGTCGGGGCGTCGGGCGGAGCGTGGTCGTGTGGGTAAACGGCCGTCGAAGGGGCAAAATTCGACGGCGGAACAGGCATCGGTTATCATCGAAAAGGAAATTGCCCGCAACCTCGCTCTCGAGATCGATCGTGCTGCGCTTAAATCCGATATTCCTGTTCGCCGCGATCGTGTGCGGTGGATCGTTCGCCGAACGGCCCGCGCACGCCGCGGAAGACGGCAAGCGCACGGTCGACGTGCCGCGCTACGGCGTGCGAACGCGCGTGCCGCAAGCATGGAACCTCATCGATTGGGGGACCGACGATCGGGCTTTCGAGTTGCAGTTGCCGCAAGACCGCGGGTCGAAGGTCGGGCATGTGCGCTGCACGTTGAGCATTGCCCCGGCGAGCTTGGAAGATGTGCAAAGTCGGGCTCGCGTCGCGATCGTCGACCCGAACGCCAAGCCGAAAGTCACGCGGAAGTTGCGCGTCGACGAGATTGCCGCGCTCGCCTCGCCGGCTTGGCCGGAAGAGTTGGTAAAGAAGTTTGCGCGGCGCTTAGTGATCGAATGGGAATGCGAAGACAGCGAAGGACGGCGCTGGTTCGAGCGGAGCGTGCATGTCATCGGCGACGGCATGATGTACGTGTTTTCGATCGACTCCGATGAAGCTCACTACGACGCTTTCTCGCTCGACTTTACCGACATGTGCGCCGAGTTGAAGATCAAGACGCCTGACAACAAGCTGCAACCGCTCGAAACGGGCCACTGGCTGCAACGCGACTTCCGCTTCGGCTTCAAGTTGCCGGAGAAATGGCGGCCGGTGTTCAGTTTAAACGCCCGCGTGCTGTTTCTGGCGACGGGCACGGCGCACGGCACCTTCAACGACGCACTGACCGTACATGCTTCGTTGCCGCAGCCGTTGAACCTCGAACAGCTCAAGCTCGACATTCCGGAGCAAGTCAAGAAACGAGACGCCGCCGCGACGGTCGAGTGTCGCATCGTCGAGCAGGGGAACATCAAGATTTTGGAAACGCTCGTCCGCTCGAAGCGGCGCGACTTGGAAATCACGACGCTGGAACGTCGCTTCCAGACCCGCACGCGGAACTACGACGTGAAGCTCAGCTGCGCGACCGAGGAGTTCCAACGACGCGAAGCGGAATTTCGGGCCGTACTCGACAGCTTCATCGAGTTGCCGCCGAAAGACCTAACCGGCAACGCCACTTAAGCCGCACGTGGCATAACGGCGGCGGCTCTTAATGCAGCCGCGTTATTTAGAAGATGCCGAGCTGGTCGCGGGCCGCTTCCGTCATTCGGTCGGGTGTCCACGGCGGGATCATGACGAGCTTCACTTCCACTTCTTCGACCCCCTCGATCCGCTTCAAAACATCCTTCGAGTTTTGAATCAACTGCGGGCCGGCCGGGCAAGCCGGGCTCGTCATCGTCATGTCGATCGCGATGTGCGATTTGCCTTCCGGCCGTTCGTTGAGCGTCACGCCGTAGATCAGCCCGAGATCGACGATGTTGACGAACAGTTCCGGATCGATCACTTGCTTGAGGGCCTCGCGAATCGAATCTTCGCTGATCGCGGTCGAGCCGGCTTCGCCGGGCTCGGCGATCGTCGGGACGGGCGAAGCTTCCGAAGCGTTGACCACCGTGGCTTGCGGCGCGGTCGCCGCTGCGGCGGAGCTATCGGGAACCGAGCGCTTCGACTCGACCGGCGCGCCGGCCGTGGCCGGAGTCGGGGGCGCGGAGGCAACGGACGTCGGGCCGTGGCCGATGCGAACGAAGATCCCCTGCCCTTCGACCTTCACTTCGTACGAGCCCGTGGCTCGGGTCGCGGGCATGGTTAGTGCGTGGCCGTTGCGAATGTCGAACTTCGCGCCATGGCGCGGGCAAGCGATGGAAAAACCTTCGAGCGTGCCGTCGCTCAGGGGGCCGTCGTCGTGTGTGCAGACATCATCGATCGCGAAGATCTGCCCGTCGACGTTGAAGAGCGCGAGTAGTCGGTCGTCGAGCTCGCAGATGATGCGCGCGCCGGGCGGAAGCTCGGCGAGGACGGCTGCTTTTTGCCACGTTTCTTGCGTAATGGTATCGCTCATATAAGTTAGGCGTATTCTCGAATGCGGCGGCTGATGGCGAGCCCGAGGGCTTCGCGAACGCTCTCGATCTCGATCCGATCGAAGACTTGTTGAAAGAATCCGGAGACGATCATGCGAACCGCTTCTTTGCGCGTGAGGCCCCGCGAGCGGGCATAGAAGATCTGATCTTCATCGACCCGCCCCGCCGTGGCTCCGTGCGTGCAGCGGACGTCGTCGGCTTCGATCTCGAGGCCGGGAATCGAATCGGCGCGGGAGTTGTCGGAGAGCATCAGGTTGTCGTCGCGCTGATAGGCGTCGGTCTTTTGCGCGTCTTTGTCGACTCGGATCATACCGCGCCACACGAGCCGGGAGTCGTCTTGCAGAGCCCCCTTATAAAGCAGATCGCTCTTGCAGTTCGGTTGTTCGTGGTGTTGGAGCGTGTGGTACGACAAATGTTGCCGGCCTTCGGTAAACATCACGCCGTTCACTTGTGCGCGAGCATGCGAGCCGGCGAGCGCGACGTGTTGGTTCACCTTCGCCAAGCGTGCGCCGAGTGCGCCGATCGTCCATTGCAGATCGCCGTCGTCGGCGACCGTCGCCTTTTGATGGGCGAAGTGCCAAGTGCCCGAGCCCCAGTGTTGCAAGTTGACGTACCGCAGCCGAGCGGCGCGGCCGACGAAGAGCTCGATCGAACCGCAATGCAGCGCGAGGCTGTCGTCGCCGGCGGTCTCGGAGAGGAACGTCGCTTGCGCGCCGTCTTCGAGAATGACGAGCGTCTTACCGAGATCGACCGTGGCGAAATTGCTCGTAGCGGCATCGGCCGCCATGACGGAAAGACTGTGCAGCGGCAGGCGGGCCGTGACGTTGCGCGGGACGTACAGCAACGTGCCGCCGGTCCAGAACGCGGCATGCAACGCGGCGAATTTATCGGCCCCGATGTCGACGAGCTTGCGCTCGAAATAAGGACGGAGCAAGTCGCCGTGCTCGACGACGAGCGCATCAAGACTGCCGAACAGAATTCCTTGCTTAGCCATTTCGTCGGTCAGAAAGCTCGTGACGTGTCGGCTGTTGGCAACCGTCATCGCGCCGCCGAGCTCGACATCGGCCGAAAGCCGGGCCGCGGTGGAAGCGTAGTTCGCTAAGTCGGGGCTCGTCGTCGCCGCGGCCGAATCGGCGAGGCGGGCGAATTTATCGAGCTTGAACATGCGAATGTCGGTTCGCATCCACTCTTCTTCCTTGCGCGACGGCAGCGGCAATTCGGAGAACTTCTGCCACGCGCTGCGGCGCAGGTCGACAAGCCAAGCCGGCTCACGACGTTCGGCGAGAAACGCTTCGAACGAAGCGGCGGTAAATCCAGTCGGCATCATCGTGGTTGACATGGGGAAATCAGCGGAAGTCGAAAAAATAGAAGGCAAACCGGCGACGCATGCGATCGAATTCGATCGGACGTTCTTCTACGATCCGGTAGCGGAATTAGGGGCGGAGTTCGCGGACGAATGCGTCGGCATCGGAATCGAGGATAGCGGGTCTTGCGCGACGGAGATGGGTAATCCTAAGACACAACGAGTTTGAACTAAATCGCTCCCGCTGCCCGACAGTGAAAGCCGGCCGGTCATGCCGGAGCCCAACTCCTTGAGATCATGCTCGTATGCCGTGATCGCTTTGATTTCGAGTCGGATCGGCTGAGGATCAATTCGAGTTGCGGTTTCGCTCCCGTCTTTCGAGGTGTTGAAGGAATAGCGATACATCGATTCGAAAACATCTCCGATTCGTAGAGCGACATCGCCGCACCGGCCGACCACATGCAGGAACTCCGTCGGACCTTCGTCGACAAGGCCGCTTACGGTGAACTCCAGGTTGCGATTCATGATCGATCGTCTTCGCTGGAAGACGCCTCGCGATTAAAAAAGTCGATCTGCTCGTCGGTCAGGTAGGAAAAAGCGGTCGTGACTTGTCCGAAGTCGTCTTGAAGGTAATTTTGCAGTCGGGTGTTGTTGGCGATGGTTTGCGGCAACTCAAACTTCAGACGCGATAATATTTCCTTCGCTCTTGTTGCGGAGAGCACGATCACATCGGGATTCGCAGCAAACTCACTCGGAACCATCGGAAGAACGACTTCCTTCTCGTACTCCTTCATGCAATTCGATTCGTTCAGCGGAGTCGGCAACGATTCGATCGGTGCCATATACAACACGCCTTGACCGAAACGGGAAGCGGCAACGGCAAATAACGTTGCAACTAAAGGATCCGTCGATGTCGGCGTATGCCTTAGTGCGACTAAACCTGGATTGCCGGGCCAACCAAGCGAAGTACCTCGGTAAAGATATCTAGAAACCGTCATGCAAATAAAGAGAACGTGGCAGCTGCGGCGTTAGCCGACCGAGCCTTCCATTTGCAATTCGATCAGCCGATTCATCTCGACGGCGTATTCCATCGGCAGCTCTTTCACGAGCGGCTCGATGAAGCCGTTGACGATCATCGTGCTGGCCTCGGTCTCGGAAAGGCCGCGGCTCTTCAAGTAGAACAGTTGTTCTTCGCCGATCCGCGAGACGCTCGCTTCGTGGCCGACGGAGACGTCTTGATTTTCGATTTCGATGTACGGATACGTGTCGCTCCGGCTCTTCGAGTCGAGTATCAACGCGTCGCACACGACGCTCGACTTCGACTTCCGCGCATCCTTTTCGACGCGCACCAAGCCGCGGTAGCTGGAGCGGCCGCCGTTCTTCGAGATCGACTTCGAAATGATCCGGCTCGACGTGTTCGGCGCACAATGCACGACCTTCGCCCCGGCATCTTGGTGTTGGCCGGCCGAAGAGAACGCGATCGAAAGGATCTCGCCCCGCGCGCCGGGCTCCATCATGTACACGGCCGGATACTTCATCGTGAGCCGGCTGCCGAGGTTGCCGTCGATCCATTCCATCGTCGCGTTTTCATACGCCATCGCGCGCTTCGTGACGAGGTTGTAGATGTTGTTCGCCCAGTTTTGGATCGTCGTGTAGCGGCAGCGAGCATGCTTCTTTACGCAGATCTCGACGACGGCCGAGTGCAGGCTTTCGGTGCTGTACATCGGAGCCGTGCAACCTTCGACGTAATGCACTTGCGAGCCTTCGTCGCAGATGATCAGCGTCCGCTCGAACTGCCCCATGTTCTCGGCATTGATGCGGAAGTAGGCTTGCAGCGGGAACTCGATCTTCACCCCCTTCGGGATATAGATGAACGAGCCGCCCGACCACACGGCCGAGTTCAACGCGGCGAACTTGTTGTCGGTCGGCGGAATAATCGTGGCGAAGTATTGCTTCACCAAGTCGGGATACTCGCGAACCGCGGAATCGGTGTCGGTGAAGATCACCCCTTGATTGCTGAGCTCTTCGCGCAACGAACCATACACCACTTCGCTTTCGTACTGCGCCTTCACGCCCGAGAGAAATTTCTTTTCCGCTTCGGGAATGCCGAGCTTGTCGAAGGTGCGCTTGATGTCGTCGGGCACGTCGTCCCAACTCCGGCCTTGGCGATCGGAGGGCTTGATGTAGTAGAAGATCTCGTTGAAGTCGAGGCTGACGTCGCCGCCCCACTTCGGCATCGGCTTCGAGTTGAAGATTTCCAAGCTCTTGAGCAGGAAGTCGCGCATCCATTGCGGCTCGTTCTTCATGTCCGAGATCATATGCACGATCTCGGCATCGAGCCCGCGACGGCTCTTGAACGAATACTTCTCTTCGTTGCGGAAGTCGTATTTATTGATTTCGCCGACGACGCTGGAGAAGTCGTCGGTCTTGATGTCGGTTGCCATATCGTTAACCGTTTCTGCTGGTCGATTCTTACAGTTCTATGCGTGCCGAAGTCTTCTCTCGTCTCGAAGCCGAACGTCCTGCGTTCGCTCGCTTACACGGCTGCCGCTTGTCGCTTCTCCGTCATCTTGCGTTCTTCTTCGGCGGCGTCGGGATACGCGGCGCGGATCCGGTCGTAGCCGCTGCGGTGTAGTTCTTCGGCGAGTTCGCGACCGCCGGTTTCGACGATCCGTCCGCCGAGCATCACGTGCGTGAATTCCGGCACGTTATGCTCCAGTAGTTTGTCGTGATGCGTGATGATGATGATGCCCATGTCGGCCCCGCCGATTTCGGCGATGCTCTGGCTCGCCAACCGCACGGCATCGACGTCGAGACCGGAATCGGTTTCGTCGAGAATCGCGAACTTCGGTCGGAGCATCGCCATTTGCAGGATCTCGGCCCGCTTCATTTCGCCGCCGGAAAAACCTTCGTTCACGTAACGGCGGGCGAACTCCGTATCCATGCGCAGCTGTTCCATCTTCGCTTTGAGTTCCTTGCGAAACTCGCGCATCGGAATCAGTTCTTCCCCTTCTTTGCGATCGGGCCGGCGCACGTTCGTCGTGGCGTGCCGCAAGAAGTCGGCCAGCTTCACGCCGGGGATCGTCATCGGGCGTTGGAACGCGAGGAAGATTCCGCTCCGCGCACGCTGGTCGGCTTCGAGCGCGAGCAGATCGTGTTCGACGCCGTCGACCGTCAGCGCGATCGAACCGCCGGTCACTTCGTAGCCCGGATGGCCGGCGATCGCATAGCCGAGCGTGCTCTTGCCGGAGCCGTTGGGGCCCATCAGCGCGTGCGTTTCTCCGCGGCGAACGAGCAGGTCGACCCCCTTGAGGATCTCCTTCCCTTCGACGCTCACCTGGAGGTTCGTGATCTTCAGCGTGTCGCTTTTAACCGTATCGTTCTTTTGCATCGCGTTCTTCGTAGTGGAAACCATGGCTTTGAGTGGCAGTTTCTAAGAAATGACTAATGACCAATGTCTAATGACTAATAGGATGACTTCGATGTTCGATGGATTGCGCCCCACACTCCTCTTAGTTATCAGGATTTAGGCCTTAGTCATTTACCCGGTGATCTTCTGGTGGTCGAACAGCGGTTGTTTTTCGTCGACGGCGACGTAGCCGCTGTGGTGCGGCAGCGGGAGATCGTCTTCCATCGTCGGGCCGGCTTGCAAAAACGCCGCCGAGCCCCGTTGCTTCGCGATCTTTTGACCGCGGATCTTGTCTTGGATGCGCATCAAACCTTCGAGCAGCGCTTCCGGGCGAGGCGGGCAGCCCGGCACGTACACGTCGACCGGGACGACGAGATCGACCCCCTTCACGACATGGTAGCCGTACTTGAAATAAGGGCCGCCGCCGACGGTGCAGGCACCCATCGCGATGACGAACTTCGGATCGGGCATCAAGTTGTAAAGGCGGCGAACGCGGCTCGCCATTTTGTAGGTCACCGTGCCGGCGACGATCATCAGGTCGGCTTGCCGCGGCGTGGCGCGAAACGCACCGGCGCCGAAGCGGTCCATGTCGAAACGGCTCGCGCCGGTCGCCATCATCTCGATCGCACAACACGCCAGGCCGAACGTCATCGGCCAGATGCTCGCTTGGCGAGCCCAGTTGATGGCCTGTTCGACCGACGTCATGATCATGTTTTCTTCGAAACGGCCTTCGATCCAAGGCTTCGTCATAGCAGTAATTCCATTAACGACTTACGATTTCTTCGGTCGGGGTTTTGCAACGCCACGTCGTTGCAGCCAAGCCGACTATTGTAATGTTCCGGCCGCAGTGTTGAAGCCCTGCCGGCGGGTTTAACCTCTTACTTGCTAACGAGTTTGAAACTGACAGCATTCATGGCCGTCGAGGCGGCATTGCGAGAGCCGCACCGGCGTCTCCAGCAGCTCCGACAACATCATCTTCTCCATCGAGCAAACGCTCCGATCGCGGGCCGCTAGTTCAGGGTACGGGCAGGCCATCACGGTGAGCACCGGCAAGGCGTTGATCTCGCCGACCGTCGCCGGAACGCGCCGCTCGTCGAGCAATTCCTTCACCGATTCCAGTCGCGCCAGAGGCGTTGAACCGGTCACTTCCCCGCGGTAAAGCTGTGTGAGGTGGTCGGCCACGCGCTGCAATAGCCCGCGGCGAACTTCTTCATCTTTCAAGTTCCGTAGCTCGGTCCAAAGCACCTGGGCCAAGTCGGCGTAGTTGTTTCCCGACTGGCGACGGGCCTTGTCGGTAAGCGAGTAGCGGTGTTCCGGGCGACCGCGACCTTGCGAGTTCTTGATTCGCTGGATAAGCCCTTGCTCCATCAGGCGCGTCAGCCGTTGGCGCACGGCCGTGGCGGTAACTCCGCATTCCTGAATGAGATCGGCAATGCTCAGCGATTCGCGGCGACCGATGAGGTCGAGCAAGCGAGCGTCGGAGATTTCTTGGGGGCTACTCATGGCTACCTGCATCATACCGGTGGGAAGGGTTTTGACAATTGTAAATGTCAAAAAGAAGGCCGTTCGCGTCGTGAGTCGTAAGTTATTGACAGCTTATGACTTTGCGCGATAGCCTAGCGGCCGAAACGGCCCTGCTAGCAGGATTTAGGTGCGAGATGGCGAAACCGGAAAGTTGGGGATCGCGAATCGGCGTGATTATGGCCGTGGCCGGGTCGGCCGTGGGGCTCGGCAACTTCCTCCGCTTTCCGGGCCAAGCGGCTCAAAACGGCGGCGGGGCCTTCATGCTCCCCTACTTCACGGCCCTCTTCCTCTTGGGCATCCCGCTCTGCTGGGCCGAGTGGACGATGGGGCGCTACGGCGGCGTGCGCGGCTTCAACTCGGCACCCGGCATCTATAGCGTGCTCTGGCGCCGCCCGATCGCGAAGTATTTCGGCGGGCTGGCGCTCTTGGTCCCGTTGATCATTTACATGTACTACGTGGTCATCGAGTCGTGGTGCTTGGCTTACGCTTGGCACTATGTGACCGGCGAGCTGATGCTCGGGAGCGATCCGGCCGCTTATTCCGCCTTCTTCGATCGCTTCGTCGGCAAAGAGGCCGATGGGGCCCTGCTCGGCTCGTCGGGCCGAGGGCTGCTCGCGACGATCGCGATCGTCTTCGCCATGAACTTTCTGTTGATCTACCGCGGCGTGAGCAGCGGCATCGAGCAGTTTTGCAAATACGCGATGCCGCTGATGGCCGTCTTGGCCGTCGTCGTGCTGGTACGCGTCCTCTCGCTCGGCACGCCCGACCCGGCGCACCCGGAGCGGAACGTGCTCAATGGGCTCGGCTTCATGTGGAACCCGAACTACGAGGCGCTCCGAAGCCCGAAGACCTGGCTCGCCGCCGCGGGGCAGATCTTCTTCAGCCTCTCCGTCGGCTTCGGCATCGTCATCAACTACGCGAGCTACTTGAAGAAGAACGACGATGTCGTGCTGAGCGGGCTCACGGCCTCGACGATGAACGAATTCTTCGAGGTTTGCCTCGGCGGGCTTATCACGTTGCCGGCCGCCTTCGTGTTCCTCGGCGCCTCGCTCGGCACGATGACGACCTTCGGGCTCGGCTTTCAGGCTTTGCCGAACGTGTTTGCGGCGATGCCCGGCGGCCGAGTGTTCGGAGCGCTTTGGTTTTTCATGCTCTTCCTCGCCGCCATTACGAGCAGCATCGCGATGTTGCAACCGGTGATCGCGTTCTTCGAGGAAGGGCTCGGGCTCAAGCGGCGTTCGTCGGTGGCTCTGCTCGCGGCGCTGACAGGAATCGGCTGCGGATTCGTCGTCTATTTCTCAAAGGGAATGGAAGCGCTCGACACGCTCGACTTTTGGGTCGGCAGCTTTCTCATCGTCTGCCTCGCGTTCTTTCAGGCGATTCTCTTCGGCTGGATCTTCGGCGTCGAGCGCGGCACGGAAGAAGCCCATCGGGGAGCGCACATGCGGATTCCGAAGTTCGTACAATGGATATTGAAATACGTTGCGCCGGTTTATCTCGGGGCGATGCTGATCGCGTTCCTCTTGGAAGACGTGCCGGCGTATGCTGCGAAAATCGGTGGCAGCCCGGTCGCGCAGCTGAGCATCGCAGTCGTCGCGGCGATCGGGTTGCTGCTCACCGTGATGATCGCCGTGGCAAGCAAGCGTTGGAAAGCCGAAGGTCGTCTCGATCGAGCGTCGCGTACTACGGAGTGAGGTCGCAGATGAATGCTGCCGGGTGGGTGATTATGATCGTGTCCGTGACGACCGTGTTCGTCGGTTGTGCTTACTGCGTTTATCGCGTACTAGCGCTGCCGCCGCTCGACGCCGAGGCTCATCTGCACGCCCCGCTGGAGATCGATTCCGGCAAGCAGTCCGCTCGCGATTGAAGTTCGTTTTCGCTCCGGCTTATCTTTCTCCGGCTCATAATTAAGGAGCAGCTCGCATGCCCTGGCTTCCAAAGAAGTTCGTCGTCGTTCCGGTCGACTTTTCCGATGAATCGTTCGCCGCCATTCAGACGGCGTTGCAATTCGTGGAAGAGCCGGCGCAGTTGCATGTGCTCAACGTGTTGCCTCTGATCGAGCCGTCGGATCCGGAGTATCTGTGGACTTCGGCCGATGCCCCCGCGCGGGAGATGCACGCCGTGCAGGCGCTCAACGAGCGACTCGCCGCGCTGAAGATCACCGGCGTAAGCATCCACACGGCCGTCGGCGATCCCGGGCACAAAGTGGCCGACTTCGCCGCCGAAAACCACGCGGAGCTGATCATCTTGCCGTCGCACGGACGAACCGGCATCAGCCGACTACTGATCGGCTCGACGGCCGAGCGGGTCGTTCGACTGGCACACTGCCCGGTTCTAGTCCTGCGGAAATAGGGGCCGACAGCCGTTCGTCGGTCGGCACGGGATCCGTATCGCGCGGGAAATAGTTCTCGACGATTTCGTAGAACTCGGCCGGAGTGGAAACCTTGGCCGCGTAGGTGCGGAAACTCCGTGCTCCGCGCCGGCCTTGCGCATAGCAGCAGGCGAACTTGCGCATCAGGAACGTCCCCTTCTCGCTGCCGAAGCGGCGCAGGACGAGCTCGAAGTGATGCAGCAGGATTTTGCGTTGTTCTTCCAGCGATGGGTCGCTCGGCACCGGCTCGCCGCGCAGCGCGATCGCCGACTGTTGAAACAACCACGGCTTGCCGAGCGCGGCTCGCGCGATCATCACGCCGTCGACGTCGTACCGCTCGAACGCCGCAACGACTTTCTCGGCCGAGTCGATATCGCCGTTGCCGATGAGCGGGATCCGTTTCAGATGCGGCTTGATCGCGGAGATCAGGCTCCAATCGGCGGCGCCGCTGAAGAAATCGGCGGCGACTCGGCCGTGGCAAGTGAGTGCCGAGGCGCCGGCCCCTTCGACGACCTGCGCCACGTCGATCGCGTTGATGCAGTCGCGCGCGCAGCCGAGACGGATCTTCGCCGTCACCGGCACCGGCGCGCAAGCGGCGACGACCCGTTCGATGATCCGGCCGATCCGGTCGGGATCGCGCAGTAGATACGAACCGCTATGCGCATCCTTCGTGATCTGCTTCACCGGGCAGCCGAAATTGATATCGACGACCGACACCTTGAACTCATGCGCCAGCCGCGAGCCGACTTGCGCGAGCGTCGCAGGATCGTTGTCCCAGATCTGCACGGCGAGCGGACGGGCTTCGTCCTTCACCCCCCAGAGCCGATCGGGAAACTCGCTGTGGTTCTCTTCGATCGCGATAAAGCCGCGCGCGCTGATCATCTCGGTAGCTTGCAGGCCTGCGCCGCCGAATTCGCGCACGACTTGGCGATAGACGTAGTTCGTGAAGCCGGCCATCGGGGCTTGTAAGATCGGCGGATCGATCGTGAGGGGCCCGATCTTCAGCGGCTTGACTTCCGACAACGCCCGGCGCGGCTTTTCGGGAGCGGTCTCGACGGCGGAAAATTCAGTGCTCATATCCACGTTCGTCGGCCGCTTCGTAACCCTTCTCCCGACGGGAGAAGGTGGCCGAAGGCCGGATGAGGGGCATAGTTCTTCCAGGACGCGGGCTGCATCCCGCTTCGTAGTCGCCCCTCATCCGTCGGCTGCGCCGCCACCTTCTCCCGACGGGAGAAGGGTTGAATGCGGCGCTCCGCTGGAGCGGGGCTAGCGGCGCGCCGTCGTGCGGTTCACGACCAGCGCCCCGACCAGGGCATCGCGCGGCGCGCTTCCGGGAAGCACCGCCAACGCATACTCGGCAATGTCCAGATTATAGCGGGTCACCGTCGCCAGCAAGTCGTGCGTCGTCCGAGCTTCGCGCGAGAGAGCGTTTAAGGCCGTGGCGACGGTCGTTTGGCCGGCGGCATACTTTTGCAATACCTGATCCGAAGCCGCATCGGCCGACGTTACGGCATCGGCTCGCAGCAGCATCGTTTCATGCAAAACCGGAATCCGCTCGGCCGCTTCTTGCAGTCGGGGCGACTTCGCCGAGCCGGCGGGCAGCCCTTCCAGTTGGGTCTTATAGCTCCCCGCGTGCGGCAACGTCGAAGGAATGATCCACGCCGAGTCGAGCGGGCGACGGGCGTCGTTCGTCAGGTTCCATTGCGCGATCGCCAGGTCGGCCATCGTCGAGAGGCGATTCGCTTCGACCGACAGTTTCGCGGCGCGGATTTGCAGCATCGCGATGCTCCCGGCAGGCTTGTCGCGAAATTGCAGCGCCGATTGCCCGAGCGCGTCGAGTCGTTCGAGCTTTTGCGTCCAAACTCGATAGCGGGTCGCATACTCGGCGGTTCGCCAATAGGCCTGAATGATCTCGCGTCGATGCGACGGCTCCGAGCCGGTCATGCATTCGTCGAGCGTGGCGGCGTGGAATTGATTCGCCGGCAATGCGCGGGTGCCGTGCAGCAACTCGACGAGCTCTTGCGTCCGTCGCGCGGCGGGGAGTTGCGTGAGTTGGGTGTAGTATCCAGCCGGCTCGACTTCGGGATCGAACCGCATCTCGCCGGTCTTTGCTTCGACCGGCGAGGCCTTGATCGATTCTAACGCTGTTGATTCTGCCCCGATGAGCGTGCCGGTGCGCGGTTCGCTCAGTAGCGGCGCGGTCGCTGCCGGAGCGCCGGCCGTGTTCTCCGGCTTCGGCTTCTTTTTCGGATGCGTGCCCGAGGAATAGGGCGACTGCGGATTGAGCGGCTGGGCTTCGTGTTGCACATAGTCCGGCAGTTGCCGCGGTGCGCGCTGCGCGTCGAAGTCTTCCGTCGGCAGTCGATTGACTTTGAACTTCAGCGGCGCGTCGCCGGCCGGCTTTTGCGGCGGAGCGAGCGTCGGCTCGCCGCGCACCGGTGCGGCTGCGCCGGAGTTCGGGAACGGCGACGGCGGGCCCGGCATCGGCATCGCCGCAGGAACGGGCTGAAAGAAACTCGGCGGCACGCCGACGGTCGGCAGCGCTTGGGGGATCGGTGTTTGCGGAATCACTGTTTGCGGCATCGCCACGGGCAGATCACGCGCTGGAGGAACCGGCGCACCGGCGCTCGTCTCATCGACGTTCGCGATCGGCAGCGTCGCCGACATCAGGTTGATCGTGCTCGGCTTCGTCGCGGCTTGCGGTGGGAGGAGCGTCGGCTCCGCCGCCGGCAGTTCCGTCGCACGTGCCGCGGGTTCCGAGTTCGAGAACGCTTCTGCGGAGATCGTGTTGCCGAACTCGTCGACGTAGGTCACTTGCTCGATCTCGCCGCCGCTATTGGGAACGATGGCTCGTCCGAGCTTCGGCGTATGCGAGTTCTTAATCAACATGCCGACGAGCGTCTCGCGGCTCGTGCCGTCGGGAGCGCTGGTCAGAGCGTATTCGGCGATCTCTTCGTTGTAGCGCCGCACGGCCCCGATGAACTCGCTGCGTCGTTCGCGCAGTTCTTCCACGGCGATGAAGACGTCGTCGACTTCGAGTTGTCCTTTGCGATAGGCGTCGAACGCGGCATCGTAAGCGTCTTGCGAGGCCCACACCGTTTCGGCTCGCATCGCGATAATTTCGCGCCAGAGCGGCAACGTGCGGTTCAGCAAGTAGGCCCGAGCCGGAGGGGTTCGTTGCGCATAGACCTTCTCGAAGTGGGTGTTGTAGACGCCGACATGCGGCAAGTCACGCGGCAGCGGTTGCCGATTCGCCGTCGGCAACGAGGCCCGATCGGCGAGTTCGTGCTGTGTGGCGGCCAGCCGCAGCTCTGCTTCGCGCCGGCGAGCTTGCGCTTCGGCGTAGCGCGACGTGGTTTCCGTTTTGGCTCGTTGTAGGTCGGGCCCCTTTTCGACACTGTCGATCACTTCGCTGAGCAACTTGAGAAACTGCGTTTGTTGCCAAGCGAAGTGATAGTCGGCGACATCGGCCGTTAGTTTCCAGTAGGTGCGTACGGCATCGATCTGCCGCCGCCGATCGCCGACGTAGCCGAACAACTCATCGAGCGACGTCGTCCGGCCAGGGAGCGCGAGCGACTTCGGCAACACCAGCGACTCGCGCACTAAGTCCCCTGCCCCGGACTTGTCTTCGTTTTGCGCGGGCGGTGCCGAGGCAGCGTTGTTCGAAGCGGGAACGGTTTCGTAAGTCGGCGTGGAGTAGCCGGGCTGCGCGTTGTTGGAGAATGAGTTCTTCGGGAGCGTGTTGCTCGGCAGTGTATTACTGGGCAGCGCAGTGTTTATCGGCGGAGTATTAGGTGCCGCGTAGCCTGACGGAGCTGCGTAGTTCGGCGTGGTCGGCGCTTGGGGTTGTTGCGTTTGTGCGTAACGTTCCGTCGGCGCGCCGGCCGGGCGATCGGCGAAGCTCGGCGGCGGCTGCATCGGTTGTCCGTTTGCAGGCGCGGCACCGTAGCCGGGACGCGCAGAAAGAGGAGCCCCGGCCGTGGGAATCGGCGGCGAAGGGGCTCCGAGCGAATCGACCGAAGTTTGGCCGATCAGACTCCACATCATTACGAACGACACGACATCCATGACGATTCCCCCGATACGAATCCTTTCGTAACGAGGGTAAGTTGACCTTTCGCGACGTTTGAGTCAATCTCGACCGCCGATGGCGCGAGACGTCGTGCTTCGTCGATGTTCGCGCTCGCATTGCTAGCGTCGCGGTGCGTGGTAGACTGCGACGAGATTCTCTTTCGTTGAGTTCATTGCGTTTATGAAGCGCTTGCTTAACTTCGTCGCGCTCGTCGGTTTCTCCGCGATTTCGCTGGCGGCGGTAGTGCGCGTCGTGCGAACTGAGCTGGCACCGCAAGACCCTTTCGACCACGCGGCGCTCGAAGCGTGGCTGATTGGCGGCGAGGCCGGAGCGGAAGATGTCGCGCTCGCTACGCCGAAGGCGCGCCGTGCGGCCAGGTTGCTCGAGCGCGACTTTCACGACGATTTCGATTGGCGGCCGTTTTACGAGCAACTCGACCCTGCCGCGCGGGATCGCTTCAATGCCCACGTCGCGGCCCTCGGGCTGCTTCTCTTCGAGCAACGAGCCGAGCGGTACGCGTCGCTGCCGCGGCACGATCGCGAGCGCTATCTCGACGGCCAACTCAACGACTTCGCCCATTGGTACCTCTTCGCTCCCGACGGCCGCAAGATCCAAGGGATCGAACTTTTTCAATCGAGCGCATTCGCGTCGACCTTGCGCGCCGAAAAGTCGAGCAACGAGCAAAAAGGTTCACCTGCGCTACGGAGCGCATCGGCGGCGTTGTTACGCGATTTGCAAGCGCGCGTCGTTTCCCGAGCGCTGCAAAGATTCGTTCCCTCGGCTCGCGAGAAGAAACGGAGAGAAGATTAAGCGAGCACGATAGCTTCGCTTAACGGCGGACCGTGAGTTGCGGTAGCAGTGCGCGAATGGCGCGAATGCGGTCGGCAGCGATCTTCGCGGTTCGGCCCCCTTGGCAAGCCGCGCCCCGAACGGCGACGTAATCCGCTCCGCAATCGACGACCGTGCGGATCGTTTCCAATGTCAAGCCTCCGCCGACGACGGCGAGCATTCCTCGTGCCTGAACCTCGACGACGAATCGACGCAGCCGCTCGACGTTCCAATGGTCGAGCAACGTCCGGCCGTCTTTCACTCCGGTGTCGACCAGCACGGCGCGGGCTTCGAGCGAGATCGCTTCCGCGACGATCTCGTCGGTTTCCGGTGCGGCCGTGGCATCGGCGTCGGCATACGCGACCGCTACGAAGTCGACGCCGGCGGGTAAGCTGCGCCGCCACGTGCGCAACTGGGCGGGCCATTCCGTGCGTGTGCGGCAGCCGGCGAGGCCGACTTTGACGAACGCGATCCCCTCGGGCACATTCGGCAACGCATCGGCGAGCTCGCCGAGCGCCATGCTCAGCGGAACGTGGCGCCGTTCGCCGTGGCTCTCGTCGCGCAGCCGTACGATCTCGGCGGCGGTTTGGAAATCGACCGCACCGAGCGCTCCGCGCGTCGGTTCTTTCAGATCGATCAGGTCGACGCCGGCTTCGAGCGCGATCCGGGCTTCCTCGACGTCGCGTACGCTGACCAAGAGCCGCGTCACGTCGCGCCCTTCGCGCCGGCCTGCGCTTGCTTGAGGTCGTAGAGGCGTTGATTGAGGCGGTTCACCAAGTCGACGCCGAGGGGCTCGGTCCAGGTCCCCCGAAGCGTGGCGAAGTTGCCGCACCAAGCGGCGAGCAGCGGCGCCGTCTCGACGTGCGAAAATTCTTCCGCCTTCTCCGCGATCCGGACGACGAGCGTCGTCGTCTCTTTGGTTTCGGTGCGATCGTCGGTGAAGAAGATCGGGCCGCGCCCCAAAAGAAACGCCTCGACATGCTCCAGCGGCACTTCCACCGGCGGGCCGAAGCGAACGTAGAACCGCACGCGACCGTCGTGATACGAAATGCGCGGGAGCCGCGCGATCAGCAGCAAAACCACGCCCCCGACGAGCGCGACGGAGAATGCGGCCAGCAGCACGTAGAAACCGGTCGAAGTTCCGGTTTCCGAACGACGCCCGAGGGAAACGGCACCGATCACGCAAGCTACGGCGACGACGGCCGCCGCCGCGATGGGCAGCGCGAACGCGCGTCGATTCGCCTGTAACCAGGTTTCGGCCATATTAACGGGTTCTTAACTGAGGGCGGTGTCCGTCTGCGAGGGCTGAATTTAAGCGAATTGCCGATCGTATCAAAGGGGCTGCCACGGTGCGGCACCTTGGAATCGGGCATTGCTCCGTGGGAATCGGACGCTTGGAGTCGGAGCGACCCGATTGTTTTTGTCGACCGGTCGGCCCCTCTAGCCCATAGCTTCCCCGCAACCAGATCGATAAGCTATCGCTGCATGTCGATCGCTGGAACGACCGTTGGTCTCCTGAGGTCCGGTCGGCTGCCCCTATGGTTCTAAAATCAGATTGATCTCGCGCACTCGGCAATAAGGTTTTTCCATGTCCGATCATCCCGTCTCCGGTAGCGCGCCCTCTCCGAAAGGGGTCGTGGCGGCAATCTTGGTCGTGCTCTTGCTTTATATCGTCGCCGCCGCGATGGGCTGGCCGCAACTCGGCACGGAGCTCTCGAACGGCGTCGGCCACGATGCCGCGGGGCACGCGCTGCCGCACGATCCGGGCGTCACGGCCACGGCCCGAACCAACGCCGGCCATTTCGACGCCGACGTCGAGCATGGCAACATGGAGCCGCACCCTGCGGTTTTCATGGTCTTGCCGTTCTGCTTGTTGCTCGCCGCGATCGCCATCTTTCCGTTGTCGCATAAGACGGAGCACTTCTGGGAAAGCAACCTCAACAAGTTGCTCGTCGCCGGCGGGCTCGGTCTGCTCACGCTGGCCTACTACGCGTTCGTCTATAAGGCTCCGCTCGATCGCCATTTTCTCGGCCATGCCGTAATCGAGCAGAGTACCTTCTGGTCGTTGCCGTGGGTCATCATTCAAAACTCGATCTTCAACGACTTCGTGCCGTTCATCATTTTGCTGTTCGCCCTCTATACGATCTGCGGCGGCATTCGCATTAGCGGCGACTTGCCCGCGCATCCGATCACGAACACCGCATTTCTTGCGGTCGGTGCGCTTTTGGCGAGCTTCATCGGCACGACCGGCGCTGCAATGCTTTTGATCCGACCGGTATTGGAAACCAATGCCGAGCGCAAGAAAGTCGCGCATACGATCGTATTCTTCATCTTCATCGTCTGCAATTGCGGCGGCTGCTTGCTGCCGATCGGCGACCCGCCCTTGTTCCTCGGGTATCTCAAGGGGGTCGACTTCCTCTGGACGCTCCAACTGTGGAAGCAATGGGCGCTCGTCAACGGTGCGCTGCTCGCCATCTATTTCGTTTGGGACACCTTCGTCGCGTATCCCAAGGAGAAGTTGCAAGACGTCCGCCGCGATGAAACTCAAGTCCGCAAGCTCACGTTCGAAGGGCTCTGGCCGAACGTTCTTCTCTTGCTCGGCATCGTCTTCGCCGCGGCGCTCTTGAGCCCGTCGAAGCTGTTTCCCGGCACCCAGTGGTATCCGTGGCTGTTCTTGCGCGAAGCGGTGCAACTCGGCTTGGTGTTGCTCTCGCTGGTCTTGGGCTCGTCGCGCGTACGAGAAAAGAACTCGTTCAACTACGGCGCGATCGTCGAAGTCGCGGCGTTGTTCATCGGCATCTTCATTTGCATGCAGCCCGCGTTGCAGATTCTCGACATTCGCGGCGGCGAACTCGGCGTGACGAGTGCCGCGCAATACTTTTGGGCGACCGGATCGCTTTCCAGCGTGCTCGACAACGCCCCGACGTATGTCGTCTTCTACGAGCTTGCGAAGATCGATCCGTTGCACCTGAGCGAGCAAGCGGCGAAGCTCTTGGCTGCGATCAGCCTGGGGGCCGTCTTCATGGGTGCCAACACCTACATCGGCAACGGTCCGAACTTCATGGTGAAGACGATCGCCGAAAAGTCGGGCATCAAGATGCCGAGCTTCTTCGGCTACATGGCCTATAGCTTCGGGATCTTGATTCCGCTGTTCGTCGTGATCACGTTCATCTTCTTCCGCGGCTAAGGCCTCGGGGAGGAGCTTGCTACAGGACCGTTTCAGTGAACACAGTTTTTGCGAACACCGTTTTTGTGAACGCCTAACGATCGGACGAGCGAAGTGTCAGCGGACGTCATCACCACGCAATCGGAGCTCGACGCCTTTGCCGGCCGGCTGCGCAAAGCCGATCGGATCGCTTTCGACACCGAGTTCGTTTCGGAGCATACCTACAAGCCGGAGCTCTGCCTCGTGCAAGCCGCTTCGGCCGACGAAGCGCTCTGCGTCGATCCGCTGGCGGATATCGATCTGACGCCGTTGTGGGAAGTGCTGACTTCGCCCAACCACATGGTTATCGTCCACGCGGCGCGGCAAGAGCTGCTGTTCGCGCTCGATGCCACGGGGGGCAAGCGGCTCGGCAACTTGTTCGACGTGCAACTCGCGGCCGGCATGATCGGCATGGAATATCCCGCCGGTTACGGCAACCTAATCTCGCGCCTGCTCGCAGTCGTTCCGCAAAAGGGTGAGACCCGTTCCGATTGGCGGAAGCGCCCGCTCACCGATCGCCAAATCGAGTACGCGGTGGCCGACGTGCGCCACTTGCTGCCGTTGCACGACAAACTGAAGGGGAAGCTCGCGAAGTTGAATCGGGCCGCCTGGTTCGACGTCGAAATGGAAGCGTTTCAAGTCGACTTGGAGAACTCGCTGACGCGCGATCGTTGGCGCCGCGTCGCCGGCAGCTCGGGCATGTCGAGCCGGAGTCAAGCGGTGTTGCGCGAGTTGTGGATGTGGCGCGAGCGCGAAGCCGAGCGGCGCAATCTCCCGGCCCGCTTGGTGCTGCGCGACGATCTGCTCGTCGAGATGTCGAAGCGGAAAGTATCCGATCCGAAACACCTCGGCGCGATCCGCGGCATGGAACGGCCGGAGCTTCGTCGCGCCGTGCCGGAGTTTTCGCAACTGATCGAGAAGGCGCTGCGACTTCCCGATGAAGCCTGCCCGCCGATGGTTCGCACGGATACGAACCCGCAGCTTTCTATGCTCGGGCAGTTCCTCTCGTCGGCGCTGACGAGCATCTGCCGAGCCGCCGAGATCTCGCCGAGCTTGGTCGGCACGGCGAACGACGTGCGCGAGCTGGTGAACTATCGGCTCAACGGCGTCGCCGATTCCGAAGGAGAGATTCCGATCTTGGCTCGCGGCTGGCGCGCCGAAGTGGTCGGGCATCTCATCGAAGAGCTCTTAGCGGGCCGGATGTCGATTCGCATCGCCGACCCGAATTCCGAACACCCGCTGGTGTTCGAGCCGCAGAAGTAGAGTCCGCTGCGGGTTTTCATACTCCGGTTCACACGGAGTTCGTTAGCAGAGTCGCTTAGCAGTGTTCTTTAGCGAAGCCCGTTCGTGCGATGGCGTTGTGGGACGGCGGCCGGGAAGACGGTGCCCGGCGCGTTCGCCGCGCCGACCGAAGCGGCCGGCCGAACGGGTTCGGCCATCTGCGGAATGTTGGCGGGAATCGCTTGCTCGGCGTTGCCGTAGCGATTGTCCGAAGCCGGCGTCGCACCGGTGTTCGCCGGCGGAACGCTTTGCAGGCTTGCGCCGTTGCTGCGCGTCGTCGAACGTAAGGCCCGAGCGTGCTCGACGGTCGAATTCGTCGAGCTGCCGTTCGCCGAACCATTCGACTGCGAGTTGCTCGAGGTCGAGCCGTTGGAAGGCGTCCCGTTCTCGGAGACTGTGGAGTTCGGTGCCTCGTCGAGGTAGAAGAACGTGGCGTCTTCGTGCGACAACTGCGTTTGCGGAGTCCGGCTGTGCAACTCGACGCGCAACCGATGGTTGCCGGCCGCGGTCGCCCGAGCGGTGACGCGAAGCACGCGGTCTTGTCCGGCTCCGACGATCGAGAGGGACTTGAACACGACCATGCCGGGTTGAAGCTCGTGCGCTTGGCCTTCGGCCTTTTCCGGCTCGATGCCGTCGGAGAAGTAAGCCACGATGTCGACCCCTTCGGCACTCTTCATGCCGCGATTCTTGACATGGATTTCGTACGTGACCGGTTGCCCGACGGCGACCGGCCCCGGCGTGTCGATGACGTCGAGCGCGAGATCGGCGACCGATTGCACGTCGGTCGAAGCCTGGGCGGTCTTACGCAAGTCGCCGTCGGCCGAAGTCGTGGCGGTCAGCTGTTGTGCGCCGCCGCTTTCGAGCGAGCAACGAAGCGAGAAGACTTGCTCGGCACCTGGAGCGAGGCGTTCGATCGTCCAATGGGCTTGGTTTCCTTTGACTTCCGTTTTCGGTGCGGGCAAGGCCGTGAGCAGCTTCGTGCCGTGCGGCAAGTCGACCGTCAGACGGAGATTGCGAGCTTGGTCGTCGCCCGTGTTGCGGACGCGCACTTCGTAGTTCCCCGGCACACCGGCGAAGACGACCTTCGGAGCGACGATCGCGACGTCGAGCGCCGCGCGATGCACGACGACGTCGGCCGCGGCTTCCGTCTTGAGATTACCGTCGGCCGAGGCCGCGGTGCGGATCTTCAAGTTACCGGCTTGGCGAGCCGTGAGCTCGACTTCGACGGAAGTGTCTTGCCCGGCCTTGAGGTCGCCGATCTTGTGGCTCACGGCTTCACCGTCGTTCGGCGACAGCGGCATGAGATGCAACACGACGTTTTCGGCCGTCCCCGTGCCCGGATTCGACACGGTGAGCTTGTAGAGGCGTTGTTCGCCGAACGAGACTTCGCTCGGGCCGTTGATCGCCATCTGGAGCCGCGGTTCTTCGACTTCGATCGCCGTAGCCACGGCGGCCGGCGAGCAGGTCCAGCGCACACCGAGATCGAAGGTCTCGCTCTTGCGCGGGATGAGAACGAGCGTAAGCTCTTCTTCGCCACCGCCGTCGAGGACGTCGAGTTGCCATTGAAGCGGCGTGTTGGCTTCGTGTTCGTCGGCCGATGTGGTGTTGCCCGACGTGCCGTGCATCTCGACGACTTCGGCCCACACCGGGATGTTCAACGAGACGACGACTTGCTGCGCCGCAGACTTGCCACGATTGCGCACTTGCACCCGATACGTGGCTTCACGCCCGATCGAAATGCGGCGCGGGCCGACGGTCTCGACCGTCACTTCCGGGCTGGTGAACGCCGCGAGCACGGCCGAGCGATCGACTTCGGCGCTCGCCGGAGGAGTCGAAGTGGCGACGGCGGAATCTCGCATCGGCGATGGCGCGGCCGGCGGAGCGGATGGAGTGGAAGCCTTCGGCTGGGCGGCGAGCGGACGCGAAGCGGTCGTCGTCGTCTCGACCGGCAAAGTAGCCGGAGCGTTCGAGGTCGAACTCTTCGACGAAGCAGTGTTCGAGGAGGTCGTGTTCGGCGAAGTCGGTGTCGACTGTGTCGGGATCGACGAAGGGGTGCCGCTCGCACGTCGATCGGCCATCATCGGGATCGAAGGAACGAAAACTTCTTCGGCGGCCGGAGTCGGCTTCGCGGTTGAGTTAGCAGTTGTATTCGGAGCGCTCGGCGTTGTGGCTACCGGGACTTCTTCGACCGGCGGGGCCGCATTTTCCGTGAGCGGTTCGGTCGTCGTTCGTTGCGAAAGCGGGCGGCGTCGCGAGCCGTTCACCGGGGCTTGCATCACCGGGGCATTCTCGGAAGCCGCTTCGCTTGCGGCGGTGGGAACCGGTGCGGCGGCGGTCGTCGGCTTGTTGGCCGCAGGTCGAATCGCCGGCGCGGCCTGGCCTGCTCCGGCACGCGATTGCATCAAGATGCTCGACTTCGGAGCCGCTTGAGTGTCTTGCGTGTCCGGCAGCGGTTCTTCTGCCGGCGTGGCGGGAGTTTGCGCTGCGCCGTTGTCGCGGCGCGGCACCGGCGGTTGCACACCGCCGCTCGAGTAAGCCGCGTTGTGCGGAATGCTCGACGTGTTCGCCGGTTGTTTGCCGTTCGGCACGGTCGTGTGTTGCGGTCGGCGTTGGCCGTAGTTCGGTGTGTTCGGCGGTGGTGGCGGCGGCGGAGCGTTGGCGCCTGTGTCGACGAGCCCGAACATCGAGTTCATCCGTTGCCCGAACGTCATTCGGGAACCGGGCTCTTCTTTGCCGAACACGGCGGAGCAAATGAAAACGAATCCCAAGCCGCTTATGCAAACGATCGCTGACTTACGCATTACCACGTTCCTCAAAAAGGAAATGCCGACCGAGGTGCGAATCCTCCGCACGTCGTCGATCGTAGTAATTCGGCTGGGGGGACTTTGCGGGTTGAGAAAACCTTGTCGAATGTTCGGAAAATTCCGTGGCGCGACGGCGCTGCGGTCGCTGCCGGCTATGTGAGCTCGACGAATGCTACTGCTTCGTCGAATGTCGTTCCGCGGCGCGCCAGGCTTTGGCGGTGACTTGCAAGCAGCTCGCCGCGAGGAAGCAGAGAAACGCGCCGATGATCGCCGAAGAGAACGCCGCGAGCCCGAGCGCCGGCCAAGCGAGCGTGCGATCGTTGTGAATCCAGACCAGCGACGTGCCGATGATCGAGCCGCAGACGCCGCCGCCGGCGACGATCATCGCCAGGCGCATGCCGAGGGCTCCGTTGGTGCCGAGCGTCGTCGTCGGTGCGGCCGCGCCGCGCGCGTCGACCGGTTGCCCGGCGGGAATCGGCGGGGCTTCGTCGCGCCGGCGTCGGCCCGAGACGTAGGCCGTGGCGCGCGAGCCCAGTGCGTTTCCCAGCACATGCCCGGCCACGAGCAGAGAGACCCAAATGACGATCGCAGCCCAAACCCCGCCGACGCGCGACAGTACCGCGAACAAGATCGCCGCGAGCATCATCGTCGCGAGCAGCGTCTTGAGGCGGAATTGAATCGGCGGAGGGCCGGGATCGAGATCCTCGCTCGTTTTTCGGGGGGCGTGATTTTCTGCCGGCAGGTTCATCCGAAACATTTTTTCTGCGGGTTCGCGCAAGTAGCGACGCTATGAATCATAGCGAGGCGCACTCGTTCGGCAAAAAAAGCGGCGTGGTAAAACCGCTGCTTTATAAAAACACTTTACAGAGTCGATGCCGAGCGGCTATGTTTGCCTTCGCTACCAGGGACTAGGTACGCCACTTCTTCACGGAGGTCTCGGCCATGAAAGCCGACACGACCCACGCTGCTGTCTGTAGTTCCGCAGCCTGCAATTCTGCGGTCTGCGGCATTTGGATTGAGTTTTTAGACGAGAGCGGAAACACGCTCGCTCGCCACATCGTCGACGAATGGCACGGCCGCCCCGTACCTGCGCGCGGTGATCGATTCCATGTCGCCGACATTATCGGCGTCCGGAATCATCAAGGGATCGTCGTCGACCGACGCTACGAACTGCAACATACGGCCGAGGGTGAGCCTCGCCTATGGGTGCAACTCGTCGTCCGCGTGCTGACCGGCGTCCGGCCGAGTTCGCTGGCGATGAGCTACTCGAACGCGCTGCTCACTTCGCCGAACTAGCTAGTCACCGAACTAGGCTAGCCAACTCGCCGAGTTAAGCCGGGTGACGTGTCGTCGTTATACGGCCTCGGCATTCGCCGTTGTTGCTTCGAGCGCCGAGAAGCGGATCGCCGCTTCTTCTCCCTTGGTTACGACGAACCCGAGGTCTTCGATCATCTTATAGTCGGCGTCGGGGGCTTGCCCCTTCGTCGTGAGATAATCGCCGACGAAGAGCGAATTCGCGGCGTACATGCCGAGCGGTTGCAGCGACCGGAGATGAATCTCGCGCCCGCCCGCGATGCGTAGCTCGCTCGTCGGGTTCGCCAAGCGGAACAAACAGAGCACCTTCAAGCAGTACCGCGGGTTCAGGTCGGTCTTGCCGGCCAGAGGCGTGCCGTCGATCGGGTTCAAGAAGTTTACCGGAATCGACTCGACCTTCAGATCACGCAGCGAGAAGCACATCCGCACGACATCGTCGTCGGCTTCGCCCATGCCGATGATGCCGCCGGAGCAAAGCTCCATGCCGGCCGCTCGAACCGCTTTCAGCGTGTCGACGCGGTCTTGATAGGTATGCGTCGTGCAGATCGTGCCGTAATGCTCTTCGCTCGAGTTGAGGTTGTGGTTCACCTTATCGACGCCGCACGCTTTCAAGCGCTGGGCCTGCTCGGGCGTGAGCAATCCGAGGCAGGCGCAGATGCTCAGGCCGTATTGTGCTTTGATTTGCGGCACGATCGTTTCGACCGCTTTGATCTCGCTTTCGTTCGGGCCGCGGGCCGAGATGACGATGCAGTAGGTCTTGCTTCCCCGCTCGGCTGCTACGCGGGCCCCGTCGAGCAGCTTGTTCTTGTTCAATAAGTTGTAGCGCGGAATTTCGGCGTCGGACACTTTCGACTGCGAGCAATAGCTGCAATCTTCCGGGCAGAGGCCGCTCTTGGCGTTCATCAAGAAATACAGCTGCACCGTGTTGCCGAAGTACCGACGACGGACCCGATAAGCCGCCGCGAGCAACTCGGGCAGATCCTCATCGGGAGCCTTGAGAATCGACAGGGCTTCGGCGTGCGACAGGGGGTGCCCGTCGAGCACGCGCTCGGCCAAGTCGTGCCAGCAGGGAGACGCAAGCTGTTCGGTTTCGGTTCGTTGAATCATAACGCTCACTCAAGCTCGGTAGGCAAACCCGGTAGGCGGCGCGCGACGGCCGCTCGTTCGTCAGTGTCTCCGACCTGCGCATCGCAGCCGAAGTCGGAGACCTCTAAGTATCGTCAGGTCGGGCGGTCGCACAAGACGTTTTCATTTCGGCATCTTCCGCTCGAATCGCCGTGGCACGGCCCGAAAACCGTTCCGCGAGCGGATCGGCGCAACTTGGCAGCAACCCTCCCTGCTGCAACAATGTCATTGCCGTCTGCTTCACCGTCTCAAACCCTTCTCTATCGGGAGAAGGTGGCGGCGCAGCCGACGGATGAGGGGCGCACCGCGATCCGCTTCGCCCCTCATCCGCCCTTCGGGCACCTTCTCCCGGCGGGAGAAGGATCACCGTCACACCGTCCGGAGCGTGCCCCTAATGACTGCCATGCATCACGTTCGTTGGGGAGCGCTGGGGTTCGTTGCTTCGTTCGCCGCTGCCGATTCCGTTCGCTATCCGCGCGGCTCGCGCGTCGTCGTCCGGACGCAACGCGGGCTCGAGCTCGGCGAAGTGCTTGCCCCGCACGACGACGCCGTCGGCGCACCGCGCCAGGGGCAGATCTTGCGCGGCATGACCGACCAAGACGGCCTCCTCGAAACGCGGCTGCTGAAGAATCGCGACGATGCGTATCAGGCTTGCCTTCGCAAGATCGACGAGCATGGGATGGACGCGATCCTCATGGATGTCGAGCACCTGTTCGACGGCCAATCGTTGATCTTCTACTTTCTCGGCGAACAGCCGGCCGGTTGGGACGACGTCGTGCAGGAACTCGCCGAGACCTACGACGCGCAAGTGCAGTTTCGCGCCTTTACCGATGCCGTGGTGCAAGGTTGCGGGCCCGACTGCGGCTTGGAGAGCGGCGAAGGCTGCGGCAGTTGCACGACCGGCTGCGCGGTCGCCGAATTCTGTTCGACGAAGAAACACTAAACGCATCACAACGTTAAGCGACTGCGGTCTAAGCATTGAAGGTGTCTCCCTTGAGTTTTCCGACCACGATCGCCGAGGCTGCCCGACAACTTCGCGCCGGCACGGTTTCTTCCGTCGACTTAGTCGAAGCATGCCTTGCGCGCATCGCAGCGCTTGAGCCGCAGGTTAGGGCCTGGGTCTTGGTCGACGAAGCGGGCGCCCGCCGTGCCGCCGCCGAAGCCGATAAGGAACTCCAGAGCGGCATCGACCGCGGATCGCTGCATGGGATTCCGATCGGCGTGAAAGACATCATAGATCTGGCCGGTCGGCCGACATTGGCCGGCAGCCGCGTGCGCCCGCCGGTCGCTGCCGAGCGGAATGC
This sequence comes from Planctomycetia bacterium, assembly GCA_021413845.1. Taxonomy (NCBI): domain Bacteria; kingdom Pseudomonadati; phylum Planctomycetota; class Planctomycetia; species Planctomycetia bacterium. Next base: position 49,527 of record JAIOPP010000067.1, read on the forward strand.
GCTGGTCGTCGATAAGCTGCTTGCCGCCGGTGTCGTCGTGCTCGGCAAAACCGTGACGACGGAGTTCGCCTCGTTCGATCCGCCGCCGACGCGCAATCCTTGGAACTTCGAACGGACGCCCGGCGGTTCCAGCAGCGGCTCGGCCGCGGCATCGGCCGTCGGCATGTGTTTCGCCGCGCTCGGTTCGCAAACCGGCGGCTCGGTCATTCGCCCGGCGAGCTACTGCGGCGTCGCGGGGATCAAGCCTACCTACGGCCGGCTCGGGCTCTCGGGCATCGTGCCGCTCGCGTATCATCTCGACCATCCGGGAGTGCTCGCTCGCACGGTCGATGATCTCGCCGTCACCTATCGCGCCATGCAAGGGGTCGACCACGCCGATCCGTGCTTCGTGCGCAACCTTACGGAAACCGATCGCCGGCCGTTCGTTGCCGGCCGCGACGATGCGCAAGCGCCGGCCTCGCTACGGCTTGGGCTCGTGCGAGGTTATTTCCACGAATTCGCCTCCGACGACGTGCGCACGGGCATCGCGCGCGCGGTCGAGCGTTTGCGCAGCGCGGGAGCCGTGGTTCGTGAGATCAAGTTGCCGGAGTCGTTCGTCGGCGTACCGGCCGCGCATCGGATCATCATGGCGGTCGATGCCGCGGCGTATCATCGCGAGGTGTTCGCCGCGCGCCGGGCCGAGTATGGTCCGCGGGTCGCTTCGCTGCTCGACGAAGGGCTGGCCGCGAGCGCCGTCGACTACGCGCAAGCTTTGCATTTGCAGCGCCGTTTTCGTCGCGAGATGGAAGCGCTCCTCGCGGCCGCCGACGTCGACTCGCTTATTATGCCGGCCGTCGGCAACACGGCCCCGCCGCGCGAAACGACCGGCGACGTCCGGTTTCAGGCCCCGTGGAGCCTCGCCGGCTTGCCCGTAGTCTCGCTGCCGTGCGATGTGGCGAGCGACGGCCTGCCGGTCGCCATCCAATGCGTCGGGCAAGCGTGGTGCGAAGACTCGCTCTTGCGCACGGCCGCCGCTTGCGAACGGGCCATCGCGTTCACGGCCCGCCCGCCGATCGCGGTTTAAGGCTTCGGCTTGTAGTTTCCTTTCAACGGGCTGCCGACCGACGGCTCGTTGTTGCCGCCGGTTTCTTTCGACTTGTAGAGGAAGCCGCTGAGTTTTTCGAGCGCCGAAACGTCGGACTTATACGCACCCGCTTCGTTCGTGTCGTCTTGGCCTTCGTAGCCGATCACGGTGCCGTCGAGTCCGTGACGATTGATCGAGGGCTTCGCGACGGTGCCGTAGTTGCGGACGTCGAAGTTGCTCATCGCCAGATAAGTCGAGTAGCCCCCGCCGCCGTCGGCCCGATAGCCGAGCAGCCAGATGGGAACCTTGCGGCGGTTCATCAGAATGATTCCGTCGGCGCGATCGAGATATAAGCGATTGTCGACGCCGATCACGCGCGGGTCGGCTTTGCCGCCGAGCCATTCGGCCTCGAAGAGTTTCTTGCGTTCGTCGCCGAAGCGATTGAAGTCGTGGCCGATGACGATGATCGCGAAGTCGCCCGGTTTGATCGTGGCTTCGGGAATCAAGACGAGATCGTCCTTGCCGTCGCTGATCGAGAACCCTCGGAGATCGACCGGTTCCTTGCCGAAGTTGTAAAGCTCGATCCAAGTCCGACCGTCCGATTCGCCGATCGGGGTGTTCATGAACTCGGTGATCGCCACGGTTTCATACACGGGCTGAAATTGCGCACTCGCGAAATCCGCAACGCCGAACACCGCAAACGCGGCGATGATCGCCGGAAGAAACCGACTCATAACGGGAACTCCTCGAAATGCGCGGGGGTGAGATGCTGCGAATGCAGAAATCATTAGAGCAAAACAAGCGACCGTTTCCAGCGCCGGCCGTGGTCGCGTCGTGCTTATGCGGCGCGCTTTAACGAAGTTTTAACGGCCGACGAGCGGCGATGCTTCGTTCGCTCGGTGATTCGAGAACCCCCATCGATCGGGTTACTCGCCGAGGTTGCCGAGGCCGGCGAGAAACTCGCTCATTTCCCCGGCTGCATGCGAATTTCCCTGGCGGCGGGCTTCTTCGATCCCATCGCGAAGTACGCCGCGGGCCTCGACGACGCGGGCCAGTTTCGCGAGCTGTTGCGCCTGCATGAAGTACGCCGCGACATACGGCGGCGAGTCTTTCGTAAGGCCTGCGAGCAACTCCAAGCTCCGGTCGTGTTCGCCGGCTTTTTCGAGTTCTTGCGATAAGCCGTAGCGTAGGAACGAGTCCTTCGGATCGGCGGCGAGCATGGCTTCGAGTTTTTCGCGGCGTGATGCCATTGCGTGGTGCTCTCGTATCAAGAGGTGACGGAAATCAAACAGGGCGGAACGTAAGCCGCAGCCGACTTACGTTCCGCCCTGATGGTTCATCGCGCCGGAGCAATCGCTCGCGGCGGACTTTCAATATCGGCGCTTTACAGGTCCCCTTCGACCTTCACGAGCTTGCCCGGTCGAACGTCCGACCCTTCGGCTTTCGTGCCGAACACCGAGATGTACAGCTTGCCGTCGGACCCGAACGCCATAGCGGCCGGCTTGTCCAACGAGGCGAGCTTCTCGGTCTTCACGGTCGCGGCTTTCCCTTCGCCGCTGAGCTCGATGCTGTAGAGACCGCCGGCCTTCGGGTCGACCCACGAGAAGTCGACGCCGTAGAGCTTGCCGGTGCGCGGGCTGTAGGCTAGGCCGACGAGATCACTGAGACCGGTCTTCACGCTCGTGACCAGTTCGCCGCTCTTGGCGTCGTAGATCGTGAGCAAGCTATCGCCGGCGACGTTGACTTCGCCCATCTGGCCGACAATCAAATGTCCTTGCTTGTCGACCGTGATGGCGGCGGGAGCGTCGGTTTCGACCTTGGTCTTGGTCGCGATGAACGGCTTGAGCGCGCCGGCTTTCCCGTCCTTAATGTCGGCCTTGAGGATCCAGCCCTTGGTGTCGTCGCCGTTGCTGGTGACGTAGATCGCGTTCTGAGTGGCTGCAACGCCGAAGAAATTGCCTTCTCCCTTGCCGGTGTCGGGGCCGGCCGGAATCGGGCCGAGGGTCGTCCCCTTGTCGGCCGTGATCGATTCGCCGTGCGGAGGGAGCGTGTAGATGTGCATCACTTCCTTGCCGTCGACCTCTTCACCGCCGCCGACGACGAGTTGGTTCTTGCCCATGAAGGCGAGCCCTAGAGGGCCGATGTCGTACATCGGACCCTTGCCGTAAACGTCTTTGCCGAACTTCGTGATGACCTTTTCGTATTCGCCCCCGTTGGTGTGGAAGCACAAGATGCGACCCGCACCGCTATCGGAAACGAGCAAGTGCGTGGTGCCCGGCTGAGCGGCCAAGCCGCTGGGGTTCAAGAGCCCGAGCAACACTTCCGTGACCTTCACTTTATCTTCCGCTTGCACCGAGCCGACGCTCGGAACGGCGAGCGACGCGGCAAGCAATAACGACAACGACCACTTCATAACTCTCTCCTCAATGAATGAACATCAATCCTTGAAACGTGAATCGTAAGCAACGAGAAATCGACAAGACGCCGGAGCGCCTTGATACAGGCAACTTCTATTCGGGCAGCTGCTATTCGGGCAATTTCGGCGGCGCGACCATCGGATATTTCGACGACGCGAGCCCGTCTTTCAGGAACGTCACGAGATCGGCCTTCTCTTCTTTCGTGAGTTGCAGAGGGAAAATCTCTTCATCAAGTTGCGGATTGGGCGTTCCCCCTTTGTCGTAATGGTCGACGACCGCTTCGAGCGTCTTCAAGCTGCCGTCGTGCATGTAAGGGTGCGACTTGGCGATATCGCGCAAGCCGGGTGTTTTGAACGAGCCTCGATCGCCGAGCAACTTGCTGATGATATACCGCCCTTCGTCCGGCTTCTCTCGCTCCATGCCGACGCCGATGTTGTGGAACGCGGCATCGCTGAAGTTCGAGCCGGAGTGGCATGCGCTGCAATGCGCTTTGCCGAAGAAGAGGTCCATGCCGCGCTTCGCAGCCGGCGCTAAGGCCGTTTGGTCGCCGGCTTTGAAACGGTCGTACGGCGCGTCGCCGGAAAGGATCGTGCGCTCGAAGGCCGAGATCGCCTTGGCGATCGTGTCGTTCGTGGCGTTGCTACCGAACACCGCTTGGAATTGTTTCTTGTAGCCGTCGATGTGGTTGATGCATTCGACGCACGCTTCGAGCGTGTGCCCCATTTCGATCGGGTTCGCGATCGGGCCGAGCGCTTGGCCTTCGAGATGCGCCGCGCGCCCGTCCCAGAATTGCAGCGGGAAGTAAGCGGCGTTGAGGATCGTCGGCGAGTTGCGACCGCCCCGTTGTCCCTTGATGCCGGTGGCGAAGTTGTCTTCGTTGCTCCAGCCCTTGGCGGGGTCGTGGCAGCTGGCGCAACTGATCGTGCCGTCGTACGACAGGCGCTTGTCGAAGTAGAGCTGCTTGCCGAGCTCGACCTTCGCCGCCGTCTGCGGATTGTCGGCCGGAATCGCGACCGGTTCGAGCCCGAGCGGCGGCTTCGACGGGTCGAAAGTTTGCGACGGAGCGGGCTCTTTCGCGGCAACCGGCTTGTCCGCTTTCGTCGCGGCCGGCTTCGCGGCATTCGGCTTTTCTACGGTTGGTTTTTCTACAGTCGGCTTATCGGCAGCACCGGCCAACCCGAACGCCAACGCAACCAACGCGGACGGTAAGCAACATCGAACGACGGATCCAAAACGCATGGAGCAAACTCCCTCGGCAGGGCCGCAACAAGAAACCGCAACGCTTGTTCGGCGGCATGCGCCAAGCAAGTCGTTCGGTATTGTTGCCGATGCCGTGATGCGCGGCAAGTCGCCGGACGCATCGCAGAGAGATTCGGTTCCGATCCGGTAAACAGGCCGCACGCCGCGCTAGGGAACTAACGCGACGGCGTTACACGTCGTACTTCCGGGGCTCACATGCGGCTTCGTTTAACCGATGCCGTGCGCGAGTTCGTACCGCGTGATCTCGGCTTCGTTTTCCAACGTGAGGCCGATGTCGTCGAGACCGTTGAGGAGGCAATGTCGGCGGAATGGATCGACTTCGAATTTCCACGACAAGCCGTAGTCGTCGCTGAGCGTGCTGGTTTCCAAGTCGACCGTGAGCCGGTAGCCCGCGTGCTTAGCGCAGCGTTGAAAGAGCTCGTCGACCTGCTCTTCGCTGAAGCGGAGCGGGAGCATGCCGTTTTTGAAGCAGTTGTTGTAGAAGATGTCGGCGAAGCTCGGGGCGATGACCGAGCGAAAACCATAGTCTTCCAAGGCCCAAGGAGCGTGCTCGCGGCTCGATCCGCAACCGAAGTTGCGCCGCGCGAGCAGGATGGTCGCTCCCTTCGACTCGGGCCGATTGAGCTCGAAGCTCGGGTCTTCCGAACCATCGGGCTTCTTACGCCAATCCCAAAACAGGAACTCGCCGAAGCCGGTTCGCTCGATCCGTTTGAGGAACTGCTTCGGAATGATCTGATCGGTGTCGACGTTGGCCCGGTCCATCGGAGCGACGAGACCGGCGAGCTTGGTGAAGGCTTTCATGGATGGATAATCTTGTTTTCAGGCGGCAGTTGAGAATGCCGAGGAGTTGATTGAAGAAAGTGTTTCTCGAACGAGTACTAAAAGTTCGTCTCGTGAATGGCCGCCTTTGCCGCGGCTAAGTAGGTCGTGAAGCTTGTTGGCGATCTCGCTCGTCCGATCTAAACGCAGTGAGTATTCACAAGCGGCCATCGCTTCATTAGACATTTCGAGTTGGTCGTAAGCCATGCTGCGCCACACGTTGGCGGCAACATCTGCTTTTGGAGCGATGGTCGTTGCGATTGGGTCGCGAAAGATGTTTGCGCTTTCAACGCACTTAATGGACGCTTGTAGTAGTTCGACGTTCTTCGATCCGGAATGGGAAAAAGCACAACGAAATAGAATCATTCCCGCGAAGTACAAAAGTAAGGGATTCTTGTCATTGCGTGCGATGGAGAGAGCAATGCTTTTCCCCTCCTCGTGGCGATCCGTAAGTAGAAGTGCCTGCAAAAAAACGTACTCATGAAGACCATTGTCCGGGTCTATTCGTAGCGCTTCCTTGAAAAACGGAATGCCGGCATTCGGGTTCTGCAGTGTCGCCCAACAAAGTCCGCGCCAGTGGGCCAAGAAAGCCGACGGGAGATTCGCCTTATTGTTTCGGAGAATAGCAAGAACTGCGGGATAGTCATCGTCGCGCGAAGCTGATTTTATTTCGGCTTCGATTTGATTGGGTATCGTATTCACTTGATTCGGAGCCGCATCGATCGTGTATAGATCTTCGGAAAGACCGCCAACAAGTTCTTGCTCGTCATCCGACATCTCGTACCAAGGCTTTTCAGAGTCCGCACGAAGGCAGTTCGTTTTCGTGTCTTCGCCCCTTCCAACTCGCATTAACTCGTGGACGCGGAGAACCAAATCGACCGATTCGTGGAAGGCAGTGGAATATGGCATCTAAAAAGCCTCCTTGGAATCACCTTCGGCCATTGACCATGAGTCGCGCGTTGCGGCTAAGGATGACTGATATGCGATAAGCGGCATGGAATCAATCGGCTCTATCGTGCCATGATGACTCGCGCCCCAACGTAAGAAAAGTCCATTTGAAATGGCTTCGCTGCCGTATTCGCGTTTGCCGAACCGAAAGATCGCGTATGTATTTGATCCGCGTGCTTTGGGAAATAGAGGACGCAGCCGTTCCGGAATTAATAAGACAGGCAGTGTCGTCCAGTCTTTGGAAACGGATACTCCCCCTTTCCTTTTCTGGTTCGGGTGAACTGTCTGCACTTCGTTATGGTCCGGTTCGATGTCGATTGGCACACGCGCGCCCAGCATGTTTCGATCCGTCCCTACCACCGGCAATCCGCCGTCACTAATCATTGAACGAAAGACGTTTGGCATTGTTAGAAATAGGTCCTACGCTTGATATTCCCAGCCGCGAATATCGACGAAGTGCCCCGCCACGGCCGCCGCGGCCGCCATTGCCGGGGAGACGAGGTGCGTGCGGCCACCCTTGCCTTGCCGGCCTTCGAAGTTGCGATTCGAGGTCGAAGCGCAGCGTTCGCCCGGCTCGAGCTTGTCGGGATTCATCGCGAGGCACATGCTGCAGCCGGCTTCGCGCCAGTCGAACCCGGCGGCAATGAAGATCTTATCGAGCCCTTCGGCTTCGGCTTGCCGCTTCACTTGGCCTGAGCCCGGCACCACCATCGCGCCGACATGGCTCGCCACGTGATGCCCCTTCGCGACGGCCGCCGCGGCCCGCAAGTCTTCGATGCGGCTATTGGTGCATGAGCCGATGAAGACGCGATCGAGCTTCAAATCGGTAATCGGGGTGCCGGCCTTGAGGCCCATGTATTCCAGCGCGGCCGCGGCGGTCTTGCGCTCCGATTCGTCTTTCATCGAAGTCGGGTCGGGAACCTTGTCGACCACGGCGGTCACTTGGCCCGGGTTCGTGCCCCAGGTGACTTGCGGCGCGATGTCTTTGGCTTGCAGGATGAGTACCTTGTCGTAGATGGCGCCCGGATCGGAAGCGAGCTGCTTCCAACGCGCCACGGCTTCGTCGTACTTCGCATCCTTGGGAGCGAACTCGCGCCCCTTGAGGTAGTCGAACGTCGTTTGATCGGGAGCGATCATCCCGGCTCGTGCGCCGGCTTCGATCGACATATTGCAGACGGTCATCCGCTCTTCCATGCTCAGGTTGCGGATCGCTTCACCCGTGTATTCGATGCAGTAGCCGGTGCCGCCGTCGGTCGTGAGCTTCCCGATGACGTAGAGCACCAAATCTTTCGCGGTGACGCCCGGCAGCAACTTCCCTTCGATGCGGATCTCGAACGTCTTCGCCTTCGATTGCAAGAGGGTCTGCGTCGCGAGCACATGCTCGACTTCGCTCGTGCCGATGCCGAACGCCAACGCGCCGAACGCGCCATGCGTCGCCGTGTGGCTATCGCCGCACACGATCGTCATGCCGGGTTGCGTCAGGCCGAGTTCCGGGCCGATGACGTGGACGATTCCCTGTTGCGGGTCGTTCAAGTCGTACAGCCGGATGCCGAACTCCTTGCAATTGTTCCGCAGCGTGTCGATCTGTTGTTTCGAGATTGGGTCGGCGATCGGCAGCCGGCGATCAGAGGTCGGAATGTTGTGGTCGGGCGTGGCGACCGTAAACTCCGGCCTGCGCACCTTGCGCCCCGCGATGCGCAATCCCTCGAAGGCCTGAGCGCTCGTCACTTCGTGAACCAAGTGGCGATCGATGTAGAGGACCGCTTGCTTCCCTTCTTCGGCGAGAACCACGTGCTGGTCCCAGATCTTGGCGAACATCGTGCGTGGGGTGCTGCTGACCATATTCGTTCCGATAAAGCTGCGATGGAGACCGCCGGCAAAAGCGAGCGGCGAAAACAACGAGACACGCGGCCTGGCTCCGACGTTCGGAGCCGTGGCTGCGAGGAATATCTAATAATACTCCACGGCAATTCTTTTGGGGAGTTCGCGCAGCCGCTCCCTAGCGAAAGTTTTAGCTCGTCTCGGCTTACGTCGAGCCTAGGTTACGACCGGTTCGGCGACTTCGCGGCCGGCCGCAGTCCACCACCGGGCCGCATCGTCGCGCGTCCATTTGCCGCTACAATCGCACTCGCGCAGGGCGTGCCGCAGCGCCATGGCGCTTTGGTAACGGTCGCCCGGCCGCTTCGATAAGCAGCGGAGGATCACTTCTTCCAAGTCGGCCGGAATGCCCGAGTGCAGTTGCGACGGCGGCACGACCGGATCGTTGGCGTGGGCAAACAGCACCCGCAACGGCTTCTCGCTCTCGAACGGGGGGTGTCCGGTCAGCATGAAATAAGCGACCGCTCCGAGCGCGTAAATATCGCTGCGGGCGTCGGGCTCCCCTGCCCCGCTGGCTTGCTCGGGCGACATATACAGCGGCGAGCCCGTGATCGTGCCGTCGAGCGTGAGATGCATCCCTTCGTTTTCATCGGCGGATTTCACCAAGCCGAAATCGAGCAACTTGGCGACGTCGTAGATGCCGCCGCGCTTCGCCGCGAAGATGTTGCCGGGCTTTACGTCGCGATGCACAAGCCCGATGTTGTGCGCTTCGCGCAGCGCATCGCAAACTTGTTCGAGCAAGTAAGCGACGCGCGCCGGCGGCAGCGGGCCATGTTGCTCGATCAGGTCCGAGATGCTCAGGCCGGGCAGATACTCCATCACATAGTAGAACGTGCCGTCTTCGGTTCGGCCGTAGTCGAAGATCTCGACCGTGTTCCAATGCGAAAGCGTAGCGATGCTTTGCACTTCGCGCTCGAAGCGGGCCAGCGTGCGCGGGTCGTCGGCCTTCGAGGCGCGGATGAGCTTCAGCGCACAAGGCCGCTTGAGAAATCGATGTTCGGCCAGATAGACCTCGCCCATACCGCCGGAACCGAGGAGCCGCTTGAGTTTGTATTGGCCGAACTCACGCGCCTCGAACGCTTCTTGTCGCAACGAGTTGATCAGATAGGTGCCGTACACGCTCGTGCCGTAGCCGATGGTTCCCATCAAGAGCATCGACGAGAACGGTTCGTGTTGCAGCGCGATCTCGCTGATCCGCGAGAATTGCACGAGGTCGAACACATAGCCGCCGACGGCAGCCATGAACATGCCGCCCATGACGAGCGCCGCGCGTTGCCAAGTGTTCGGAATATAGATCGCGTAAGTGAAGATCAGCACGAACCACAGCCCGACCGTGCTGGGAATGTAGTTGCGCAGGCTCGCCGTGAAGATGATGTCGAAGTGCTGCACGTTGACGAAGAACGTGGTCGTGAGGCCGAAGACGCCGAGCTCCATCCAACGGAGCGTGCGTAAGCAGAACGAGCAAGTGCGCCAGAGCATGAAGGTGAACACGCCCAGCCCGATCATCTGCAGCAGATGACACCACTTGAGCACGGCTCGTTCGTCTTCGAGAAACTCATGGCCGCGATAATCGAGCGGGCCGCGGAGCCAGCCCCAGATGAAGAAGGCCGCCGAGCCGAGAAACAACACCAACGCAGCGCTGCGCAGCCGGACGCGCAAGAGCGATTGCGTTTGCGAGCCGATGCCCGACTCGCTCCCTTGCATGAAGTGGAGATGGCACCCCGGCCCCTTCGCGTTCAACGGCGCAGCGGTCGGCAAGCTCGCCGCATCGAGCGTTTGGTCCTGCGGTGAAATCGGCACCAACTTACGTCCGGGCCCGGTCATCGACCGCCCCTTTTCGCATTAAAGAGAAGCGAAATTTCGTTGCCCCCATGATACCCCGACGGTCAACAACTGGCGACTGTCGAGGCCGAAAAGTAATCTTTGCCGATGCGCAGAGCGACCAGCGCCGGACCTCGGTTTCGGCCGAGAAAGCCTTCGATTCGCCTTGCCGGCGATAGCCGACCCCCTCGAATGTCGAGGGTTCGGCCGGCGAACGCAAAACCCTGTTTCCCGAAGGGGATTATGCCGCGCGGCGGCCTTTTCCGGGCGGCTGTGCGAGTTTCGCGATCTCGTCGTGCGAGACAGTGCGCAAACTCGAAACTCCCTCGCTCTTTTCTTCCAGCAAGACCGTCGTGGTTTCATGCAGCATGCGCGGCACGTAGAACCACGCCTTCGCGAGCGATTCCCGATCTTGATCGGCCGAGATGATCACCAAGTCTTGCTTGCCGATCGCGTTGGCCGAGCGCGAGAGCGCCCCGAACGGATCGCCGGGCACCAAGCGAACCTTCGCCCCCGAAGCAGCCAGCAACTTATGCGCGGCCTTGAGCGACAGGCCCGCACCATCTCCGTTTTGCCGCGCCTCGAACAAGTCGATCCCGGTGTACGACGTTTCGTCGCTCGCGGGGCAATGTTCCAACACGCGCAGGGTTCGCTCGCCGGTGCCGATGCCGAGCTCCAAAAACTTCCGCACCGGCTGCTTCTTCAGCAGCTTGTAAACGGCCCGATCGGCCTTCGGCTGCGAGAAATAACGGAGATAAAGCGAACGAAGGAAGCCGGCCATGGTAGTGCTGCAAACCAGTGGGAGGTGCGCTGCCGGCAGACATCGGAACAGACGCAAATGCGTCGGATAGTCCGCCTAACAACACCATCGGCATCACGAGTCCGGCTCTGCGGAAAATTCGTCGCTTAACATTTGGGTTAGGACAGGTGAATTTCGGGACGTCATGAGCCGATAACATTCAGGTAGGACTGCGCTTCGAGCGCTCGACGCGCGGTTGCTCGGCCCTGCTTGCGACTTCGCCCACGAAACGGCAGACGCCCCGAAATGCGCGATCGACGAATGCCCGCCGCAGTTCGTAAGACGACGCTCGCGTCGGCGGCCTGGCTCGCGATGCAGTTGGTCGCCTCGGCCGAGGCTCCTCCCTCGTTGCCGCCGCTGCCGTTCGAGCCGTTCGGGTTTCAGCAGCAACTCTTGCCGGGAGCCGGCAATCCGTCGTTTCAACAGCCCCGGCCGATCGGGTCGATGAACTCTCTCTTCTCGCTCCCGGCCGAACCGTTCGGCGAGCTCGGGCACAACCTTTCAGGAAGCCCGACGCAGTCGGTGCCGCATCGCCAGCCGATTCCCACCGGCTCGACACTCGGCGGCGCCGGCAAGAAGGTAGCAGGCGCAGCCGCCGGCGGGCGCGGCCCGATCTCGGTGCCCGACCCCGGCTATACGAAAGTCCCGTTTCATCGCCGCCCGCTAGGCTGGTAGCTCCGGGACCTTACTCCTGCGCGTCTGCCTCGCGTGAGAAGTGCCCGAGAGTGATGAAGGGGCGAGTCGCCTATTGCTCGACGGCCGCCGGTGCCGCTGTTTCCGCCGTGGCTGCTTCCGCCGCGGCTGCGGCTGCCGCAGCTTGAGCAGCCGCTTCGCCGAGAGTCGCGTCTGTCAGATTGGTAAGATTGTCGAATTCTTCCGCCGACAGTTCGCTGCCGTGGTACGTCGTGCCGTCGGTCGTCGCCCAGGTATGGCCCGAGGGGAAGGTGACGAATCGTCGCAGGGTGGCGTCGGCGGGACCGTAGCGATGGTCGGCGCCGGCGGCGATCAGTTGAAACGAATCGCTCTTGCTCCAGACCGTTTCTTGCGGCTTGTCCGGCGTGAACTTTTCGAGATACGGAAGCGCTTGGCCCCATACTTCGACCAGCGCGCTGCCGGTGGCCGGATAGCGGATCGTGCCGAGCCTCGCGACATCGAAGGCAACCTCTTTCGGCGGCTCTTTAGGAGGCTTACCGGCAGCGGTTTTGGCAGGGCTCTCGACAGCGCCTTTCGCCGGCATGCTTATCGCCGGCGTGCTCGTCGTGGCTCGATATGTGGCGGCATCGAAGTAGACGAACGGCGCCGAGACCTCTTCGTGCGTGAAGGCGTATTCCAGCCAGCCGTCGCCGTCGCGATCGACGAGGCGGCTTTCATCGAATGCGTACAACGGCTCCGTGCGAAACCGAAGCGGGTCGCCCCCTTCTTCCTGCCGTGGATCACGTCGGAAGATCGTGGCGCTGTCGCGATAGAAACCGAAGAGCTTGCTGGTATGAATCGGCACGCCGGAAGTGTCGTAAGGAGTCCCGTGGCTGAGGCGAAAATTTCTCGCGATCAGATGCCGCATGAGCCGCACGCGCCGCTCGGTCCGAGCTTCTTCGCCGAAACACGGAGGATACTCGACATACATATCCTGATAGGCTTGCATCGCCAGTTCGATCGGCTTCGTCTCGGCGATCGGCTTCGCGGCGGTGGAACCAAAATTACCGTCGACCGCGAGGTACAGTAAAAGCATGCCCGCGAGCAGGCTGAACACAGCGACGACCGTGATGAAGAGAAAGCTGCGCATCGGTCGATGAGTCTCCTAAGTCAACCCGAGCGGGAACGGGCTCAGCAGCTCGACCCCCGTTTCGGTCACGACGTAATCGTTCTCCAAACGAATCCCGCCGCGGAGCGTCGGATCGTAGAGCCCCGGCTCGCAGGTGAACACGTCGCCGACTTCGAACACGTCGTCCCATTGCGAATTCAAGTGGGGCGCTTCGTGCGGGAACAGCCCGATGCCGTGGCCGAGATGATGGAAGAATTTCGCCTCGGGAAACGTATCGAGATGGGTCTTCACCTGATGGAATAGCGCGCGGCAGCTTGCGCCGGGCTTCACCGTTCGTTCGACGAGCGGAAACACCTCGGCGATGTGCTTCCAGCAATCGAGTTGTCGCGGAGTCGGCCGGCCGTCGACGGCGATCGCGCGGCAGTTGTCGGCGAAGTAGCCGCGGAAAGCCGGGCCGAGATCGAGCACGTACAACTCGCCGGCTTCGATCTTGCGATTGCGCGGCGGCCCGCCCGGCTCGCCGCTGGCGTAGTCGTTGCCGGTGCCGGTCAGCATCTCGCCGAGATATTCGACCGCCGTGGCTTGAAGCGTGTTGAACATCTCGAGCTCGTTCAATCCGGGCCGGACGATCTCGCGGGCCTTGGCGTACATCGCACCGGTCGCGCCGATGGCATGCTTGATCCGCGCCAGTTCGTCGGCATCTTTGCGACGCCGGAGCTTGAAGAGCGCCGGCTCGATATCGATGAGCTCGATCTTGCCGTCGCTCTCTTGTCGCAAGGCTTCGGCATAGTGTTGCGGAAAACAAGAGAACTCGACGCCGATCCGCCGCGCCTCCCCTTGGCCGGCGAGCGCCTTGCGCATGGCATCGACCGCGGCCTGACGCTGGTCGTTGCGAAGCGTGCAGAGCCATTGAGCTTCGTATGTCGCCACGGCGTCGGCTGCGTGAACCGCCGGCGCTTCGTTCGGAGCGACGAGCGTGAAGGAGCCGTCTTTCCACAACGCCCCGAGCGGCTCGAACACCCAGCCGAATCGCGGGCCCGCGAGCCATTGCACATGCTCGGTGCGCGCGACGATCACGAGATCGAGATCGCGCTTCCGCATCTCGACCTGCAAGCGTTGTTGACGATGACGGCACGCGGAAGGATCGATTTCGAAAGCCATGTGGTTCACTGTTCGGAGAGTGAGAAATAGTCGCCCGCGAGGGATTCGCTTCGTCAAAGAATAATAAATGCAAGCGAGTAGGCGTAGTCCTCAGGCACTATTCTTGCTACGAGCAACGGAACGTCGCTAGCCGCGTGATGAATATCCGCGGCGAAAACCCTACAATAAGATCCATGCAAGCGCTCATCGAATGGATCGAAACGGCTCCCTATCCGCAGGCGATTGCGGCGCTGCTGGTCGAGAATCTGATCGTCTTCTTCTTCGCATTCGGCACGCTGCGGCACGACTACTGGAAGACCTTCGGCACGTTGCCCAGCGATAAAAAGTAGTAGGCACGTTCCACGTGCCGTAACCAAGCGGGCCGTGGAAGCGAAAGCGAGGTGCGAGCCGCCGTCTGTATTTAGCGACCGAAGGATTTTATCTGCGGGCCGTAAACCTACCGATTCCTTCAGAGCGGGGCCATCTCCACCGTGGCGGACGGCACGTGGAACGTGCCTGCTACTTTGTCGGACAGCGATAGTGAATGTAATCGCCTTCGGGAAGCTTGGCTTTAAGCGGATTCTCGGCGATGTAATTTTGCAAATAGTCGAACTGCTCCGGACTGCGCACCAGATGGTCGAAACTCTCTTCTTGCCAAAATCGACCTTTTCGGCCCAGGCATCGATTGATTCGTTTGGCGGTATAAGTCTTCCAAGAGAAGCATTGTCGTTCGATCTCGGTGTTGCCGATCAGCCCAACGAGTAAGTGAACATGATTCGGCATCACGACGAAATCGCCGAGTCGATAGCGGTCACCGTCTCCGCTTCGTAAACTTTCGGCGACGATCCCGTTGAACTCCGGTTTTCGCAACACGCACTCGCCGAGACCTCGGTCCAGCCACTCCATGAACTCGGGAATGAATTTTGCTTGAAATTCTTTTTCCAAGTCACGGTCGGCTTTGAGGCGATGATTCCAGTCGGCGCTTTCGGGACTAATGCCCCGTTCTCGAAGCCAAGAGTCGCGCCGCAATCGCCAGCCTCGCGAAAGCTCCGCAGGGACCGAATCCGCGGTTCGGAACGTTACGAAGTAGGTGACGCCCGGCTGATACCAATGCGGCATGTTGCCGGAGCGAACATCGAACTCAGCTTTCGGATCGAAAAGCTCGAATCCCAAATCAATCGCCTTTAAAGTAGTAGGCACGTTCCACGTGCCGTAACCAAGCGGGCCATGGAAGCAAAAACGAGGTGCGAGCGGCCGTCTGTGTCCGGCGACAAACTGCTTTAGCTGCGGGCCGTAAGCCTACTCTATCCTTTTCGGCGGGGCGTTCTTAATTGTGGCGGACGGCACGTGGAACGTGCCTGCTACTTTACGAGCATCTCGTAGGCGTCGAGGTCGAATTCTTCGGCTTGGTCTTCGCCGGCTTCTCCTTGCCACACGAGCGTGGCGAGTTCGCCGAGCGCGTCGGCCCAGTCGCGGCCGAGTTCCGCGCGGAGATGTTGCGGCAATAAAACGATGAGCCGCTTCGCCCCTTTCGGTCGGCCTGGCATCACAGCGTAGAACCGATCGAGATACGACGTCGATTCCAAGGCCGCGCGCAGGAGGTCGTCTAAGATCATGGGCGACAGGGCCGCGTGTCGCTCGGTCGGCTCGAGGATGATCTGGAAAGTTCCATGCGGATTGTTCCGCACTGACTCGCCGACGATCTCGATCGCCCGCGCACGCCCCGCTGCGAAGTCGCCGCTCCGAAGCCAGATCGTGAACGCCTGCGACATCCGCGCCGCCGGCGGAGCAGCTTGCTGCTCACCAGTCGTAGCACGCATCGAATCCAAGTCGACAAGCCGACAATGCACCAGTCCATCGTGTACCAGTCCATTGTGTACCAGTCCATTGTCGCCGCTTGCGGGTTCGCGAGCCGTCGAGCCCGCCCCTGCGCCGACTCCGTCCACCCAAGTCTCCTCCGGCGAAAACGTCAGCAACGGTTCTTCCCAAGGGTCGAACTCGATGTCGAACATCTCTTGCGCTTCGGTCATCAGTTCGTACATCTCGCCGATGTCGAGCGTCGGCGTCTTCATCACGTAATATGGCGTGCGGGTCTGGTACTGTAGGCCGAGGATTTCCGCTTCGCTCCGGAACGCCGTGCCGGGAAGAATCGCGAGGTTGAAGACTTGGATCGAGCTGAAGAACCGGTTGGCGTGTAGATAGTCGAGCCCGCGGCGCACGCTATCGACCGTGTCGCCCGGCAGGCCGATGATGAGATCGACCTTCACGCGAATGCCGACGTCGAGCAGCGACTTCACGCCGCGCTCGAACGCCTTCATGTTGTTCTTACGGTCCATCAATTCCATCGCGAGCGGATCGACCGACTGCAAGCCGATTTCGACTTCGGTGAAGTTCGCCTCGCGCAGCAGCTTCGCGGTCGACTCTTTGATTCCCTCGGCGCGTAGCTCGCCGAAGTAAGTGAACTGCTTGTCGGGGTTCTCGCGCGCGAGCAGCCCGACGAATTGATCGAAGTTGCGGCCTTGGTTGAGCGTCGGATCGAGCAGCACGACCTCGCGCACTCCCCGCTCGCGCGCGTGCCGCAAGTTCGCGACGATCTTCTCTTCCTCGACGTAATACAGCGCGTCGTAGCTCTTCGGGTAGTAGCAAAACTTGCACTTATAGACGCAGCCGCGGATCGTTTCCAACAGCAGCATCTTCTCGTCGCCGGCGTCGAGAATGCCCGCCAGATACGGCGACGAAATATCGTTCAGGTGCGCCAGCGGCTTGCGAAACAGCGGCCGCGACGTCATCCCCCGCACATGCAGTCCCGCGATTGCGCTCAGGCCGTGAACGATCGGAATCGCGTCGTCGACGGCCAAAGCCGCGAGCAGCTCGACGAACGTCTGTTCCCCTTCGCCGACCGCCGCGTAATCGACCGCCGGATGGCGCAGCGTCCAATCGTTGTCGGCCGTGATCTCGGGCCCGCCGACCACCACGATCAGTTCCGGCCGGCGCTCCTTGAGTCGTTCGAGAATCCAGAGCGTGCGGTCGATGTTCCACAAATAGCAAGTGAACCCGACCATCCACGGCTCGCGCGCGAGAATGGCTTCGACGAGCGCCGCATCGCCGAACGTGTTCGCTTCGTGCGTCGGCAGAATGTCGATGCGGTAGCGATCGCCGAGGCCGCGCAGCTCGGCATACATCTTCAGATAGCCGGCCGCGAGCGGCACGTTACCGTGGACCGGCGTCGGCCCGACGGGCGGGATCGGCAGCTGACAAAGAAGTACGCGGCGCATGGACATCGGTTACTTCTTTTTCGGCGCGAGAGGCGCCAGCTCTTGGATCTCGATGTTGCGGAACTGCACGAGCGACGGCGGGCTCGTCCATTCCCCTTGCGCGTTCTTGCTGCCGTGGTGCTGCAGGCCGATCGGGCCTCGCGCCGGCAGGCCGGGCAACTCGGCGTATTGCAACACCTGCCGGCCGTTGAGCACGACCGACACGCGGCTGCCGCGCACCGTGATCTCGAACTTATTCCATTGGCCGATGTTCTTATCGGCGTTCACGCGCGGCACGACGTCGGCCCGCGTCGCGGCCGGCATCGTCGGATCCATGCGGTAGCCGTACACCTCGCCGGAGCCGCAAGGCCAGCACCAAATGTTGATCTGCGATTTCATGTCGCCGCGCAACAAGATGCCGGAGTCGCTGTCGGGCACGGTGATCGTGATCGGCTTGCCGTCGGCATCGAGCTTGTGCGTGCCGTCGGCTTGGATGATCGGTACGCGCGGGTTCAGATACGGCGTCGACGTGATGCGCCACTCGCAGCGGAAGACGAAGTCGCCGTATTGCTTGTCGGTCCAGAGATGCTTGTCTCCCTTGGCCTCGGTCTCGGCGTCGTAATCGATCACGCCATCGACGACCTTCCAGTGCCCACCATCACCCTCGGGCACCAGCCAACCGGAGAGATCCTTACCGTTGAAGAGGGAGACGAAGCCTGTGTCGTCGGCGCAAGCGAACGGCAGGCCTACGCCCAGCGCAATAAAAATGCTCGAGAAGAAACCCGCGCAACGGCGTAGCGACGACATGACGAAAGTCTCGGCAAAAGCGAAGGGAAAGCGTAAACAGAGGAACGTTCCATCCTAACTACGCTTCGCCGGCTTGGCGAGCGGCGAGTAGTGAGGGCTCCCATTCGGTTCTCCGCATGCGAAGTCTCGCAATTCCTTCCGGTTACGAAGAAACGAGGGCCTCGCGGTCCCCCGCTCTCCTCGGAGGATCGGCGTAATCGGGAAACTTCAGCAAGCGTTCTGCTTGCTGTGTACCGCGCCGTCGCCGGCCGTGCGGCCATTCGCCATTAGAGCCGCCATCGGCACGAATCGCTCGTCGCGCTTCAACGCCGCTGCCGGGACTACGGTGATGAGCACGCTCTTGAAAGCCGGCGTCTTCGACGAAGGATCGCTCGAGCGCGGCACCAAGACGTTCGCCTCCGGATAATACATCAGCGCGTTGCCGGCCTTGATCTTGTCGAACGCCGTGACGACGACGTTGCGCATCTCGCCGGTTTCGTTCGCGATGTGGCAACGTCCGCCGTCGGTAAGGCCGAGCCGTGCAACGTCGTCGGGATGCAGCGCGATGATGTCGCGCCGCTCGATGCCGCGATAGAGGTCGTAGTCTTCGTAGACGACCGTGTTGAATTGTCCTTCGCTGCGCACCGTCATCATCCGCAGCCGGCCATCGCTCACCCCTTCGGCATCGCAGCCCGGCAGGTCGGGCAGGTCATGCACGAGCATCTTCGCCTTGCCCGACGACGTGGGGAAGCGGGGTGTGTAGAACGTTCGCCCATCGATCTGAAACTCTTGCTTCGTCTTATCGATCTCGGCCATCTTGTCGAAGCCCGGCACGACCGCGGCGATGGTCTCGCGAATGCGCCGCGCGCTCTCCATGCCGCGCCAGTCGATGGGGCCGGTCGCTTCGGTGCCGAGCACGCGCTGCGCGAGGTGCGCGATGATCTCGATCTCGCTGCGCGGGCCTTCGTGGCGGCGCGGGCCGCCGTCGCTCATGCGCACGTAGCTGAACATCGACTCTTGCGTCGTTGCTTGCGGCTCTTCGTCACGCGCAAGCACCGGCAAGATGATCGTCTCTCGGTCGGCCAGCCCGAAGGCGTGGCCGGTGTTGAGCGTGGTGTTCATGTAGACGAGCTGATCGACGCCGCTAAGCGACTTCTGCGCATAAGTGGCATCCGGGTTCGACCCGAACAAATTGCCGCCGAGACAAAAGCCGACGCGCATCCGTCCCGCATCGGCAGCTTCCATGCAGCCCATCGTGTCGAGCCCGGGGGTCGTCGGCAGGCTGACGTTGAAGTGCGTTTCCAAGCGTTGGAAGATCGCGTCTTTGAGTTTCGGAGTAACGCCGACGGAGCCGATCCCTTGCACGTTCGAGTGTCCGCGAATCGGCATCAGCCCTGCGCCCGGCCGACCGACCATGCCGCGCATCAGCGCCAGGTTCGCGATCGCTTCGACGTTTTTGACGCCGTACACATGATGCGTGATCCCCATCGTCCAAGAGAAGACGACGTTCTTCGCCGCGGCATAGCGCTCGGCGATGGCGTCGATGTCGGCTTTCGATGTGCCCGACTTGCGAATGATCTCGTCCCAAGTCAAAGTCTTCAGCCGCTCTTCGTATGCGGGCCAGCCTTCGCAATAGGCCTCGAGATACGGTCGGTCGATGGCGTCCATTTCGAGGATGCGCTTCGAGATGCCGGTGATGAGCGCGAGGTCGCCGCCGATGTCGGGCTGCACGTAGAGCGTGGCGATCTTCGTGCCGAAGAGCATGCTGATCGGATCGCTCGGCACTTTGAAATTGACCATGCCGGTCTCGACGACCGGATTGATGACGATGATTTCCCCTTTGCGCCGGCTCAGGTTCTTCAGCGTGGTCATCAAGCGCGGGTGGTTGCTGGCCGGATTGCCGCCGATCACGAACACGCAATCGGCCGAGTCGAGATCGTGAAGCTGAATCGTGCCGACGCTCGACCCGAGCACGTTCGTGAGCCCGACGCCGCTGGCTTGGTGGCAATAGAAGCTACAGTTGTTGACGTTGTTCGTGCCGTAGACGCGGGCGAAGAGTTGCAGCAGGAAGCCTGCTTCGGTGGAGCTGCGCCCGCTGAAATACCAAAACGATTCATCCGGCTTCGTGGCGCGCAGCTTGTCGCCGATGCGCGTCAGCGCGTCGTCCCAAGAGATCGGCTTGTAATACTGCGCACCTTTTTCGAGCACGACCGGCTGCACGATCCGGCCGCAGTATTCGAGCTCGCGCGGCGTGAAGGCTTGCAACTGCGGCACCGCGTAGGTGCTCCAAAACTCCGGCTTGATGGCTCCTTGCATGTCGGAGGCCATCGCCTGGAGCGACTTCTTGCAGACTTCGGGAAAGTGGCCGATCTCGTTGACCATCCCGCCCGACTGGCCTCCCATTCCGAGCGCGCAGGTCTTGCAGGCATTCTTGGAGCGCATCGCGGTCCAGAACTTCCAGATCTTCCACCCGCTCGATTCGTAGGCCTTGCGAAAGGTATAGCGAATGGCCTGCCAGCCGCCGCCGGACGTAAGTTTTTTCATAGATCGAAGGGCGTGTTGCGAGGTGGGCGGATGTTATTGGGCGTGGAAGAAGCGCGCGATCGGCACGGCGAAGTTCGGCAGCAAGTCCGGGAGCGTGAAGACGGCATCGGCTTCGAGTGTCACGACCTGCCGGTTCTCGAAATAGATCGTCACGGTTTCGTGTTCCGGATCGGCGACACAGGCGATCGACACGCCGGCCTGCAGATACTCGGACGATTTCGCGAGCAAGTCTTTCCAAGTTTCGCTTGGCGACTTGACTTCGAATACCAGTTCCGGCGGTTGCGTGGGGTAACCTAGAGGGACCTCGTCTTTCGGAAGTCGCGCGTAACTGTAATAGGCTACATCGGCTCCGCGTACGGAGTCGGGATCGCGATGCGTCACGACACCGGAATCATTTCCGCTGACCCGGCCGATGGGGTTCTTGCGAAGATAGTCGCGCAACTCGAACGCGATGTTGACGCAGACGACCCCGTGGCGGAAGTTCGGTACGTTCATCATCATGATCTGTCCTCGCACCAACTCCATCGGGCCTTGGTCGGAGCCGAGCTGCGCGAATTCTTCGGCGGTAAGTAAGGCGTTGGTCGTGGTCATGATGCGCATTACCCGAACTGGGCAACGTTACGAGGCATGAAAGAAACGTTGAATCGGCACGGCGAAGTTCGGCAGCAAGTCCGGGAGCGCGAAGACGGCGTCGCCTTCGAGCCTGACATCGCTGCGGTCGGAGGAATAAATCGTCACGATTTCGTCCTCTGGATCGACGATGCACACAATTGCGACACCTGCCTGAATATACTCACCGTTTTTCGTGTGAAGTTCTTTCCACGTATCGCTCGGCGACTTGACTTCAAACACTAACTCCGGCGGTTGTGCAGGATATCCTTTCGGCACCTCACCTTTCGGAAGGCGAGAGAAACTGTAGAACGACACGTCGGGACCGCGAACCGAATCTGGGTCGCGATGAGTGACGAAGCCGGCATCGTTGCAAAAGACGCGACCGATAGGATTTTTGCGCAGATAGTCGCCCAGTTCAAACGCAATGTTGAAACAGACATAACCGTGGCGAGCACCAGGTACGTTCATCATCATGATCTGTCCTCGCACCAACTCCATCGGACCTTGGTCGGAGCCGAGCTGCGCGAATTCTTCGGCGGTGAGTAGGGCGTTGGTCGTGGCCATAGATGGCTTCGCGAAGCGAGAACGCGGAAAATCGTGTCGCCGATTCAGTTCGATCGGCACTCTCCCGATTGTACCGCGCCGCCCCAATGGGTGTAGCCGAAAGCTTCGTGTGCGAGCCTGTAAATACGCAGATATCGAGTTCGGCTTGTTCGTTTCGGGCTCGGCGTGTTGTAATGGTCGTGTCGCGAAAACCTTTGAGGAAGCCAGCATGCAGCGCCGCGTTCATTCGACTTATGCTCGGCACACCGCTCAAGTCTCGTTCGGGCTCGTCGCCGGCGGAATCGGCTGTTTGGTCGGCGGCCTCATCGCCAAGTCGTTCGGGCTGCACGATCTTGTGACGGTGATGAACGTCGCCTTCGCGGTCTTCGCCATCGCGCTGGCGATCCGCTGGTTCAGCGCCGGCGAAACCACGACCTGTCCCAAGTGCGGTTCCGCGCTGACGGCCGACAAGGTCCGGACGCGCCGGCTCGGGCTCACGTTTCGCTGCCGCCCCTGCAATATCCTCTGGCTCACGCAACCGGAGCCGGGAGCGCTGGAGCAAACCGAGGACGACCCTGCCGACGAAGCCGAAGACCACGATCCCGACGCCGACGGCTACAACGGGGAAGAACTGGTCGACAACCACGACCCCTTCGCCCCAGCCGCGCACGACGAAGCGGAGCGGAAGGAATAGCCCTGCCGGCCGCGACGGTTGCAGATGCGTCCATTTTATTGGCGCGGATCGCTCGCCGGCGTACGATAGAGGGCCGCTCGCGTCTGCTGCGAGCCCCGCCTTTTACTTCGGTTTCCAGACCCCGCCACCCCGCCTTCGGACCTCTGATGTCTTTCGGCCGCCAGTTCGTCGTGTCGGCGCTTGCGCTCTTGTTCGCCCTGCCGGCGACCCCATCGGCAATTGGCGCCGAGGCGAAGCCCGCCGCTACGGCAACCATTGCAGCCAACAAACCGGCGTCTCAACCGGCAGCCGTGTCGGTTGCGATCCCTGCGATTCCTGCGACGTCGCCGGCCGTGGCTCCCGACTACGACAAGCAGATCCATCCGTTCTTGGTTGCCCACTGCATCAAGTGCCACGGTGCGGCGAAAGAAGAGTCGGGCCTTCGGCTCGATTCCGTCGCGGCGATGCTCAAGGGAGGCTATGCCGGCCCAGCCGTCGTGGCGGGCCAAGGGAAGACGAGTCGGCTGGTGTCGGCCATGCTTGGGAAAGACGATCTCTCCGTCATGCCGCCGGAAGGGCCGAAGATGAAGGCCGACGACGTGGCGATGATCACCCGCTGGATCGATGCCGGCGCGCGGGGCTCACAACTTGCCGCTATCGCCTCGCAACCGAATGCGACCGCGAAGCCCAACGACCATTGGGCCTACAAGCCGATCCGCGTCGGGGAGCTTCCTAAGAATGCGAACGCCGCTTGGGCTCGCAACCCGCTCGATCGCTTCGTGCTCGCGAAGCTCGAAGCGGCCGGCTTCGCTCCTTCGCCCGAGGCCGATCGCGCGACGTTGATTCGCCGGCTGAGCCTCGACCTGATCGGCTTGTTGCCGACGCCGGCCGAAGTCGAAGCGTTTGTCTACGACAACGCGCCGGATGCTTACGAGAAATTGGTCGAGCGCTTGCTCGCTTCGCCCCACTACGGCGAACGCTGGGGACGCCACTGGCTCGATGCGGCCCGCTATGCCGACTCGAACGGCTACACGATCGACAGCGGCCGCTCGATTTGGAAGTATCGCGACTACGTGATCAACGCTTTGAACGCCGACTTGCCGTTCGACAAGTTCACCATCGAACAAATCGCCGGCGACATGCTCCCCGGCGCCACGCAACAGCAGCTCATCGCCACCGGCTTCCATCGCAACACGCTCGTCAACGAAGAAGGTGGGACCGACAAGGAACAGTTCCGCGTCGAAGCGGTCATCGATCGCGTAAGCACCGTCGGCACCGTATGGCTCGGGCTCACGGTCGCCTGTGCCCGTTGTCACGACCACAAGTACGACGCGATTTCGCAGCGCGAGTTCTATCGGATGTTCGCGCTGCTCAACAGTTGCGAAGAGCCGATGCTTTCGTTTCCCACGGAGCATCAAGCGAAGGAAGAGCCGGCGCTGTTGGCCGAGATCGCGCAGGTGACGAAGCGTTTGGGGGATGTTGAAGCCAGTTCGCCGGGACGTCAGCGCGATTGGGAAAAGACGCTTCGGACCCAGATCGAGAAGTTGCGAACCGAAGGAGATCTGCCGGAAGTGGTCGGCGTCCTCGACGACGTCTCCAAGGCGCTGACGATTGCCGAAGAGAAACGCACCGAAGTGCAGAAGACGCTGCTGGCCGACAAGTGGCGGAAGTTCGATCCGGAACGCCGGCCGCTCGATGTGCAGCTGGCCGAGCTCAACGCCAAACATAAACAACTCAAGGCCAAGATCACGACGACGTTGATCGTGCGCGAGATGGCGAAGCCGCGCGAATGCTATATCCATATCCGCGGCGACTTCCTTCGCAAGGGAACCAACGTGGAGCCCGGCACGCTCGCGGTGTTGCCTCCGCTCTCGAGCGAGAAGCCGCAAGCGACCCGGCTCGACATGGCCCGTTGGCTCGTCGACCCGAAGAACCCGTTGACGCCGCGCGTGACCGTGAACCGGATCTGGCAGCAATACTTCGGCGTCGGGCTCGTCGGCACGGAGAACGACTTCGGCACGCAAGGCGATCGCCCGACGCACCCGGAGTTGCTCGATTGGTTGGCCGATCGCTTCGTGCGCGGCGACGGCTCGCAGACGGGCGCTTGGTCGCAAAAGGGCGTGCATCGGTTGATCGTCACCTCGGCGACGTATCGACAATCGTCGGCGATGCGGCCGGAGTTGCTCGAGCGCGATCCTTATAACAAGCTCCTCGCTCGGCAATCGCGGATTCGACTGGAAGCGGAAACGATTCGCGACGCCGCTCTTTCCGCGAGCGGGCTACTGACGCGCGAAGTCGGCGGACCGGGAGTTTATCCGCCGCAGCCCGAGGGAATCTATGCGTTCACGCAGAACAAGAAATTCTGGCCCGCTACGACCGGGACCGACCGTTATCGTCGCGGGATGTATACCTACTTCTGGCGTTCGAGCCCTTATCCGTTTCTGATGACGTTCGATGCTCCCGATGCGAACGCCGCCTGCACGCGCCGTGTGCGCTCGAACACTCCGCTGCAAGCATTGACGCTCGCCAACGATCCGGCCTTCGTCGAGATGGCCGCGGGAACGGCGAACCGCATTCTGCGCGAGGCCCCTGCTTCGAGCGATGCCGATCGTATCGCGTATGCGTTCCGAGTGTGCTTCGCGCGCGAGCCGAAGCCGATCGAGGTCGAGCGGCTGCACCGGTATTTGATCGCGGAGCGGAGCGCGCCGCCGGTGGTTGTGGTTTCTGCGGCGGCTTCTGCTAGTAAAACGGCTGCGCCCGCGAACCCGCAAGCGAACGTGGCGGCTGTTGCGACGACGGTTGCATCGGCTAGCGCGGCAGCAAAAGAGAAGCCTCCGGTTGATCTTGCCGCTTGGTCGGCCGTGGCGCGTGTGTTGCTCAATCTCGACGAATTCATTACCCGCGAATAGGCTCGTCGTTAGTAGGAATAGAACCCATGAACGAAGCCTCGGCCCAACTGCTGCGAATGCTCGACGATCGGCACGCGCTCGCCGCCACGCGCCGGCAGTTTCTCGAAGGAGCCGGTCTTTCGATCGGCGGGATCGCGCTGGCTTCGCTGCTGGCCGATGAAGGCATTGTCTCCAACGGTTTGGCCGCCGCACCCGCTATCCAAGGGAAGTCGCCGCTGGAGCCGAAGCCGCCGCACTTCGCTCCGAAGGCGAAGCGCGTGATCTTCCTCTTCATGGCAGGCGGACCGAGCCAACTCGAGCTGTTCGACAATAAGCCGAAGCTGCAAGAGCTCGACGGCCAAGTCGTGCCGCCGGAGTTTACCAAGGGAAAGCGTTTCGCGTTCATCAAAGGGACGGCGAAGCTCGTCGGCACGCGCCGTAAGTTCGCCAAGCACGGCCAAAGCGGGCTCGAACTCGGTGAGACGCTTCCGCACCTCGGCTCGATCGCCGACGACGTGACGCTGATCCGCAGTATGAAGACCGACGTCTTCAACCACGGTCCGGCGAAGCTCTTCTTGAACACCGGCTCGCCGCAGTTCAGCGGTCGGCCGAGCATGGGAGCTTGGGTCACGTACGGCATCGGCAGCGAGTCGCAAGACCTGCCGGGCTTCGTCGTGTTGCAGAGCGGCCCGCGCGGGCCGCGCGGCGGCTCGGCGCTCTACGCGAGCGGTTTTCTGCCGACGACTTATCAAGGGGTTCCGTTTCTCTCGGGGCCCGAGCCGATCTTAAACCTGAGCAATCCGCCGGGCGTCGATCGGGCGCGACAGGGAGATTTCTTCTCGGCCGTGCGCGATCTGAACGGCGCACATCTCGATGCCGTCGGCGATCCGGAAATCGCCACGCGCATCGCGGCCTACGAGATGGCGTATCGGATGCAAGCCAGTGCGCCGGACTTGATGGACCTGTCCGACGAAACCGAAGAGACGATGAAGATGTACGGCGCAGTACCGGGCAAGACTTCGTTTGCGAACAATTGCTTGCTCGCGCGCCGGATGATCGAGCGCGGCACGCGATTCGTGCAACTCTATCATTCCGATTGGGACCACCACGGCAATCCGACGACGCATCTCGGCGAGCCGCTGACGAACATTTGCAAAGAGGTCGATCAGCCGGCCGCGGCGCTCGTGCGCGATCTCAAGCAGCGAGGCTTATTGAAAGACACGCTTGTCGTGTGGAGCGGCGAGTTCGGACGGACGCCGATGGGCGAGCCGCGCGACCTCGTCGGCCGCGAC
The DNA here is from genome assembly GCA_021413845.1 of Planctomycetia bacterium. Lineage (NCBI taxonomy): Bacteria > Pseudomonadati > Planctomycetota > Planctomycetia > Planctomycetia bacterium. Next base: position 76,026 of record JAIOPP010000067.1, read on the forward strand.
CACCACATCGACGCCTATAGCTGCTGGCTCGCCGGCGGCGGCACGAAGCCCGGCCAAACGATCGGCAAGACCGACGAGATCGGCTACAACGTCGTCGAAGATCCCGTCCACGTGCATGACCTGCAAGCGACGATCTTGCACCTCTTAGGCCTGGATCACTTGAAGCTGACTTACAAGTTCCAAGGCCGGAATTTTAGGCTCACCGACGTGCATGGCAACGTGGTGAAGAAGTTGCTGGCGTGATAAAGCAGTGGTCGGTTGAAGAAGCAGATGCAGCGCGTTGATGTATCGCTTGGGGATGGAGCTGCTGCGTCGGCGCCCCTCATCCGGCCTATCGGCCACCTTCTCCCGCCGGGAGAAGGGTTCGCGCTTGGCCTTCGTCATTAGACATTAGGCCTTAGTCATTTCCTCACCTAGTATTTCGACGACGATTGGACCCAACTATCCCAGTTGTAGGTCTGATCGACGACGTTGCCGCCGACGCGCATGATGCTGCGCTGCAAACGGTAGCCGCTGTTCACGGCCACGCCGCGCGGGCCGGAGAAATACGGACCCGTCGGTACGCGATGCGCCGCCGGTCCGATCTCGACGGTCTTCGCCGGAGCGTGGCTGTAGTACGACCGCTCGAAGAGATAGTTGCCGGCTTCGGCGCGGGGGAGCGCGCCGAGCACGACGACGACGGCCAAAGCCGCCGCAGACAAGATGCGTGTCATGATGTGAATCTTGGGGAGGGAGATTTGAAACGGAAAAGTCGAAATGCAAAATGCAAAACGGGGAGACTTGAATCGCGTGCCGCACGAGGAACGGGGAGTTCGACGTGCGACGTAACGCGTTGTCTTGTTTCTACCGACGACTACTTGGGTTGCCCGGTTACTTGGGGTGCTCGACGAATAGTTCCGCTTTCTTCGGATCGTAAACGTAGCGATGCTCGGGCATGAGTTCGGGCAGCTTGATTCCTTGCTTGCGGATGATTTGTTCCATGAATTCTTCGTGCGAAGCCGGCTTGCGGTTGTTCGCGAGTTCGAAATACTGCATCGCCTTCGGAATCTGAACCTGATAAACGAGCTGATCCTTCACCGTGAAATAAGCGGTCAGCGGCGTCGTGATCAGATCGACTTCGTACTTTCCTTTCACGGTCATCGCCGCGCTCGCTTGGTGGCGTGCTACGTCGTCGGCCGGAGTGAGTTCGGTGTTCTTCTTCGTCGTTGTCGTCGTTGATAATGTCGGTTTCGGTTGCGGCGGCGGAGCGAAGACGGGTGCTTCGACGACCGGAGCCGGCGCCTTCGCGGCCGGAGTCGGTTGACTCGCCGGCTCGCAACCTGCCGCGGCCATTGCAGCCGAAATCATCATCGCCTGAGCGGTCCATCGCATGTCGTCGCTCCTTCGTGGTGAAGTGAGGAATCGAAAGGCAAAACCGTTTTACGCTTTCAACTTCTACACCTTCAGCTTCCAACTGCGCATTCGTTCCAGCCGCTCGTGCTTCGTAAGGTCGAAGTGGAGCGGCGTAAGGGTCACATATCCTTTCGAGAGTGCGGTCAGATCGGTTTCATGTTCGCTCGGTCGCGGCGGCGGATCGTTCGTCGCCCAGTAGTAGGCCCGACCGCGCGGATCGATGCGCTTCTCGTACGATTCGCCGTAGCGGTCCAACCCCATCGGCACGACATGCACGTCGCGCGATCCTCCCGGCTCCAGTGCGGCGGTCGGGATGTTGAGGTTGAAGAGTTGCGGCTCCGCTGGTTGGTGTCCGTCGTCCTTACGTTCCACAATTTGCTCGATCGCGCGCCGCGCCAAGAGCGCAGCTGAATCGAATTTCGCATGTTCCGAATATTCCAACGATACGGCCACGCTCGTCAGCCCGAAGAACGCCCCTTCGATCGCTGCGGCGACCGTTCCCGAATACAGCACGTTGATTCCGGCGTTCAGCCCGCCGTTGATGCCGCTCACGACCAAGTCCGGCCGGCCGGCGCAGAACTCGAACAGCCCGAGCTTCACGCAATCGGCCGGACTTCCTTCGACGGCCCAACCGCGGCGCACGTCGCCGTCGAACTCCTCGCGCGCGACCAGTGGGCTCAGAAACGTGATCGAATGCCCGACGCCGCTCTGCTCGACCAGCGGCGAAACGACCGTCACTTCGGCGATCTGCCGGAGTTCCCGTTCTAAGGCTCGAATCCCTGGGGCGTAAATTCCGTCGTCGTTCGTCAGCAGTATTCGCACGGTCGATCCTTCTTCGCGAGGCTTCCTAGCGGACAAAATTCCATCGTAATTAGCCCCTCGGGAACCGGCAATCGAAAACAAGGCCACGATTCAGGTTACGGCCGGCAAGACGCAGCGAAACCAAGAGCGAAACAGCCCGCGAACAGGCCTGAATCACGGGAATTCGTCGCCGTCTTGCCTCCTTGATGGGTTCGTCGAATAGGTGGATTATGGTCGTTTACCGTGAGCGGGTGATGAGGTGCCGGTGAGCGGCGCGTCAGCTTTCTCGCCGCTAGCCTTGCGGGGTGCGGATTTCTATAATCGCGGTTTGGTCGCCCGTCGACAGTGACCGACCGTACGGTCGTCATCGTCGACGGGTGCTTTGTTTTTAACGGCGGATCGAAACTTCGTTCCGCTAACTTGCTCCGCTTCGCTGCCTCTTTTTTTCGTTACGCTTCCCACGGCCCCGAGCCGTGGCTTTTAGAGAACTTCGCTATGCCCTCTCCGTCCGCCGCTTCTGCCGGTTCGCGTCGTTTGGTCGACGAAAAGGTGGTCGTCCTCGATTTCGGTTCGCAGTACGCCCAACTCATCGCCCGTCGCGTTCGCGAGGCGCATGTCTATTGCGAGATCGTGCGCCACGACATCACCGCCGAACGGCTGCGGGCCATCGCGCCGCGCGGGATCATTCTTTCCGGCAGTCCTTCCAGCGTGTACGAAACGACCGCGCCGAAGTGCGATGGCGAACTCTTCAAGCTCGGCATTCCCGTGCTCGGCATTTGCTACGGAATGCAGATCGCCTGCGAAACGCTCGGCGGCAAGGTCGAGAGCGCGCCGGCGCGCGAATACGGTCGGGCCAAGATCCATGTATCGGATTCCGGCAGCGAGTTGTTCGCCGACGCACCGACCGAGATGGAAGTCTGGATGAGCCACGGCGATCAGGTCTCGCGCGTCTCGGCGGAGTTCCAGCCGCTCGCCGGCACGAGCACCTGCCCGATCGCCGCGGTGCGGCATGTGTCGCTGCCGTTCTATGGCTTGCAATTCCATCCGGAAGTCACGCACACGCCGCAAGGCAAAACCATTCTGCATAACTTCTTGAAACGGATCTGCGGCTGCCTCGGCACTTGGAAGATGGAGCAGTTCGCCGCCGAAACGATCGAGCGCGTCCGCGAGCAAGTCGGCAACCAACGGGTGATCTGCGGACTCTCCGGCGGTGTCGATTCCTCGGTCGTCGCGGCACTTCTGTCGCGGGCCATCGGCGATCAGCTCTCGTGCATCCTCGTCGACAACGGCTTGCTCCGCAAAGACGAAGAAGCGGCCGTGATTCGCGAGTTCACCGGCCACTTCAAGGCCGACCTGCATGTGGTGAAAGCCGAAGATCGGTTTCTGAAAGCGCTCGCCGGCACCGTCGATCCGCAAGAGAAACGCCGTCGTATCGGCCATGCCTTCATCGATTGTTTTTCCGACGAAGCGGCGAAGATCAAAGACGCGACGTTTCTTGCGCAAGGCACTCTTTATCCCGACGTGATCGAAAGCGGCGCCGCCGCCGACGGACCTGCGGCGACGATCAAGCTGCATCACAACGTCGGCGGCTTGCCCGAAGATTTGCAGTTCAAACTGATCGAGCCGCTGCGAGATTTGTTCAAAGACGAAGTCCGCGCGCTCGGCCTCGAGCTCGGCTTGCCCGAGGAGATCGTCTGGCGTCATCCGTTCCCCGGTCCCGGCCTGGCGGTGCGCTGCCTCGGCCCGATCAATCGCGACCGGCTCGACAAACTGCGCGACGCCGACGCGATCGTCGTCGGTGAGATCAAGGCGGCCGGTTTGTATCGTGCGACGTCGCAGGCGTTCGCCGTATTGCTGCCGGTGCAGAGCGTCGGCGTGATGGGGGACGCGCGCACCTACGAAGAAACGATCGCCGTTCGCTGCGTGAACACGGAAGACTTCATGACCGCCGACTGGAGCCATCTGCCGTACGACCTCCTGGCCCGCATCTCGACCCGAATCATCAACGAAGTGAAGGGGGTGAACCGCGTCGTCTACGACATCAGCTCGAAACCCCCGGCCACGATCGAGTGGGAATGAAGTAAAGAAGTGAAAGAGGCGTGGCGCAGAAGAGTGCTTGTCGCGACGCGTCAAGAAAGGTGTAATTTCTCTCTCTTCTCGCTCGTTACATTCGCTTAGAATCGTCCTCACGTAATAAACGTGTAATGGCACAGGCATTACACCGATCGTGATTTCATTCGAGGCATTCATGGTAATGATTCCGTGTTCCGCGTGCGGTCGGAAGCTGAATGTTCCTCCGGAACGAGTCGGCACGCAGGCCGATTGCCCTGCCTGCAAGTCACGAATTACGCTCGCGATCTCGACCGCGATTCCGGCTCCGATGTTTACAGTCGATGCCGCTCCCGTTCGCGCCGGTCCCATTCCGTACGTTGAAAGAGCGTAACGAACCGGATACCGAACCTAAGCACGTTCAAATCGACGCTTCGCAATCCGGCCGCGAGCATCAACCGAATTGGCCGATGGTCTTGGTGATGGTCGGTACGCCGCTCGCGTTCTACGTTCTCATTCTGTGCCTGTCGCTGAACGGACGGTTTCAAGAAAATCGATTGATCGTTCGCGATCAAGGGGGCATCTTCGTTGTCACCACGAGTTGGGCGGCCATTAGTCTCGGACTTGCCTGGTTTTGGTATTCGCGAAGTAGGCCCCTCGCGCAACCGAGCAGCGCGTATGCGCAGCCAAATCAAGCGAACGAACCCTCGCTCGGCGAAAGTATGGCCCAAGTCGTGTCGTTCGGTTATGTGGCTATGACGGCACTCATCGCGCTGATCGTGGTTTCCATTACGGCCATACGGATGAACGGCGATAAGCTTGCCGGGCCGCGGCCGCGACCGACTCCTGCCGTTCCCCGTGCGGCGCGTTCCGAACCGCCGAAGGTGCGATTTCATCCTCAAGGCATCTCCGAAGAAACTTGGAAAAGCTTCGAGACCGAGCACGGTAAGTTTTCGATCGCGATGGTCATCTTGGAGAACGTTCCCTCAAACGATCGAATTCGACAATCGATCGAACGAAACTTAACGAAGGGGATGCAAAACCGCCAGTCTAAGCGCCTCGATCAAGAAACGCTGCAATGGCTTCTTGCAATAAAAAACTTGCAGCAATTCGCGGCCAACGTGAAGTTCACCGATGTTAAGGACATCGACCACGCGACCCGTACGATCACGTTGAAGTTCAACCATGAAAAGATGCGGCGGTTTATGGAGGCGGAAGACGAGGAACGAGGCGTAACGGCGTTCTTGAGATCGAGTAAGGCTCCCCAAAATATCGAACTCGCTAAAAACTTGTACGATCGTTATGGCGAAAAGTCAGTCGTGTTCGTTGTCTTTGAAGGTCTTTCTGGTGCGGTAGACACTTCCGTCATTTTCCATTCTCTCCGAAAGAATCAGTCTCACAACAGAATGAATTGGTTGATTTATCAGAAGTCGGGCGAATCCGTTTATGCACCGGTCGGCGACATACATGCCTTAGCCGCGACATTCGAGTTTGCCAAGTCGACGAAAATCGACGAAGCGAATCATAGAATCACGATCCACGTCGATCCGGAAAAGGTTCTCCGAATGGCTGAACTTCGTAAGGATGCCGAAGCGATCGAGGCTTATAAAATGACGTTACGGCACGGTAGTAGACACATCGATCAGGATTTTGAGGATCTGCGGCGGATACACGGCGACCGGCATGTCGCGATCATCAACGTCGCCAATCGGATTGCAGGGTTTGGAGCCAAGCCGAACGCGGTCTTCCTGTGGTTAAGAAAACGAGTACCGATTCTTTACTCCAGCTCACTGGGTCGGCAAGGCGAACAATTCGTAGTTAAAGTCGACGACTTCAAGACTTTCACAGCTTCGATCGATTTCGGGAGGATCGTGAGTGTCGACGAATCGTCTTCCACGATCACGATCGATCTCGCTACGAAAAAAGTAAATCCTATCGATGTGAATGGAGTCACCAAAACCGATCGTTATGAGGCCATCAACGGAGATGACTCACTTTTCTGGGATCATTGTCGGCTAAGCAAAAAACACGGAGAGACGCAGGTCGCTATTGTGAAGGTCGGGGGAATGCCCACGGACGACGTCGCTCGAACCGCCGTTCGCGAGGCGCTTCGCGATGGAAGAGAGGCGTTTAGGGTGTATGTCCTTGACAACAACGCGGAAATGTTTCTGGTAGCGCCGATAGAGCAATTCGATCGTTACGTGGAAGGGATTTATTTTTCCGAAAGTATAAGTAAATCTGGATCTCATGTTGATATCAGCTTAAGTCCGGCAAGTGTGGAGCGGCTGTTGCTTAAAAAATCAAAATAGTTTCCGGTCGAGCCGGACGACCGCTTACGAAGCGGCCGCAGCAGGCGAACCTTTCGGAACGAGCACTGCGTGGTAACGGGTGAGGCTTGGTGGGAACTCCGTTCCTTCGAGCGGTTCCAGCGTGTATCCGAGCGGGACGATCTGTTCGCGGCAATACGCTAGGAATGCGTCGCCGATCCAATGCACTTCGCACATCACGATCGGGCGAAACTCGCGGAGCGTTTCTTGCATCCCTTTCAGCACCTCGATCTCCGCTCCTTCCACGTCGATCATCACGAGCGTCGGGCCGCGCGGTCGGCGCGTGCGTACGAAGTCGTCGATCGTCGTGACGGCGACTTCGATGCCGTCGCGGTTCGGATCCTTCGGCGTGGTCGTGCTGTGGCCGGTCACCGCGGCTAAGTAGAGCCGCGTGCGCCCGGTCGTCGACGCGACGGCGGTCTCGACCGTCTCGACGTTGGCAAAGCCGTTCAGGCCGGCGTTCTTCTTCACTTGAGCTACGCACGCCGGGTTCGGCTCGAACGCAACCACATGCCCTTTCGGCCCGACCAGCCGGGCTCCGAGCGTGGTGTAGAACCCGATGTTGGCGCCGATCTCGTAGAAGACTCCGCCGGGGAGCAGATACCGGCCAAGCGCGTCTTGTTCGTGAGGTTCCGACGTTCCCAGCAGGTAGCCCGCATTCCCACCGCGCGCATCGAAGCGCAGGCCGGCGCCGATGCCGTGTTTGATCACCCCTTCCTTCGCCAGCAACCGCTGATTGGCCCAACCGAGCCACGGGCCGACGAGGGGAAGTCGATATTGCAGCGCCGCGATCCAGCGCAGAACCCCGATCGGCAACCAACGTAGCAACCACATCGAATTTACCTCTCCCGCGAACCGTTCGTCGCCCAGCAGAAGCCCACCGGCCAGACGCTTTTCATCCCGTTACCCATCATACTACGAAGGCCTCGCATCCGACGGCAAGTATTTGCGCCAAAGTAGCAGGCACGTTCCACGTGCCGTCAGCCACGTGCGCCGTTCGAGCTAATTGCAAGATCGCGACGCACGCAACCTCCGTTCACACACAGCTTCCGTTCAATAGCCCCGGATGCATATCCGGGGCCGCACCGCACGATCGTTCCGTATCAGCTGTGGCGAACGGCACGTGGAACGTGCCTGCTACTTTGTAGACAAACGTGTGTATGATAAACACCGTTCGCGCACCCCTGGGGAAACAGCGAGGCTCGCCGATGCGCAATTTTCTGATCGCGTCCGCTCTCGTCATCTTGCTGCTGTTGGCTTATGTGAGAAACATCATTCTCTCATGCGGCCATCCGTACTATGCCCAAACGGAGATCAGCCAACTCCATTCCGCGATGCGAGGTTATCAAGAGAGATACGGTGAGTTCCCCCCTTGCCTCGCCGACGCGAGCCTCGTCGCGCGACAAGAACGGTTTATGAAGCACTTAGCAACCGCTTTTCCCGGGAGCGCGTATGGGAAAACGGTGCAAGACTACCAACGCTTGCGCGAGCGACTGCTCTCGACTCCTGCGCCTGACGAGCAAGCGTACCTTTTCATCAATCGCTCGGGCCAACCCGAGCCGCTCAACTTAGACATGCTGGATCCGGCCGAGTCGCTGGTGTTTTGGCTGGGAGGCTTTCCGGCTCCGTTCGATGCCGAAAAGTATACCGACCGTAAGAGTCTCTTCGGCTTTCATCGCGACCGCGACAATCCGTTCCGGCGCGACTCGCTGCAGGCGGAAGGAAGTGATGCATTTCGTTTCCGCACCGACCCGCTTCACGACTTCCGCAACGAAGGATTTACCGACAACGATGCCGACGGATGGCTGGAATACTCGTTGTATCTTTCTGCTACTGAGGAACTCAATACTCCTGTCGTTTATTTCGATGCCGCGACGTACCAAGCTTCGTCGCAACATGCGGCGCTGCTCGGCACGGTGCGCTATCCGGCCGACGGAACGCTTGTGAAAGCATGGGGCTATGCGATTCCTTATCTCGAAAAGTTTTCTCCCGCTCAGCCGGAAACTGCGGTTTGGAGAGAAGCCGACTCCTTCCAACTGATCGACGCCGGCAAGGATAATCGCTACGGCCCCTCCGCGCATCCGGATACCCGACGCATGGTCGAACTCCCTTCCGGCCGAACGTACACGACGGTTTATCCCGGCCCGTATGTCGAAAGCGAACTTTCCGCCGAGGAAAAAGACAACCGCACCAGCTTCGTGAAATAAAGTGACGCCAAGGTAGCAGGCACGTTCCACGTGCCGTCCGCCACGGAGGACTTTTTGCAACCGACACGGCTTCTTCGCTAAACGGCGCACGTGGCGGACGGCACGTGGAACGTGCCTGCTACTCAAACAAAGCACGGCCGTGATCGCGCCGGCTTGCGACTCGAAAAAAAGTTCGTGCGTCGTCGCCCGAGCGGGCTTGGGCTTCTTGTCAAACGATTCTCTGCGCAGAGCATTCCGCCCGAACCGGCTTGCTTCGCGGGAAGCAAGGCTGGCTCAGGCGACGACGCACCGGACGACGCCCAGGGCAGCGAAGCGGTCCCTGCGATGTTGCAACTTCGCAGAGAACGTCGTGCAAGTTTCGATCCTCGTTGGTTGTCGTTTTGCGTTTCATCCACGAACGCAAGACGACCGAGGATCGCGCTGCGTGCGTGTTTGCCGAAGCAAACCCATACCCACCGCAGGCCGGAAAGAGACACCGAACGATTTGCTTTCTCGTTCGATCGACCATCGTC
>JAIOPP010000068.1 GCA_021413845.1 Planctomycetia bacterium
ATGCACGAGGGTCGCCATAGCATCGAGCGGATCGTAGAGCCAATGGCCGGGCTGCGGATCGCGCAGCAACTCGTTGAAGATTTCGGAAGCCTCGCGCGTCGTGAGCGAGCGATCGACCGTCTTCCGATCGGCTAAGTCCATCCGAAAGAGAGAGAGAGACCCGGTGCGCGCGAAAGCGAGCGCGAAATTCACGGCCGTGTCACCGCCGGCGGAATTGCCGAGCTGATAGTTCACGTGCGCTTGCGTGAAGCTGAGCCGTGCGCCGACGCAAGCTTTGAGCATATTGCTCCGGCCGATCGTCGAACGAATGTTGTCAAGCGTCGTAGCGGCGGCATCCGCTTGATCGAGCAGACATTGATTCTCCGCGATCAAGATCATCAGCGACGCATACATCTCATAGAAACCCTGCAGACGGGCCCAATTCGAGGCAAGTGCCAACGGCACGTACGCACCACCCCGATTCGCCAGAAAATGGGTGGTCGCCGCGAGTCGCAGCGCGTCTTCCATGACGATCGGGTCGACGAAGTAGAAGGCGGAATAACTCGCTTCTTGAAAGTACTTCGTCGCCAGATCGTAATTGCCGGAGATGAGCGCGATGCGGCCCAACTCGACCAGAGCAACGCTCGTCATCGGGTGGTCGTATTGCCCGCCGGCCAGAATGGATTTGTCGAACAGAGGCTTCGCTTGCGCGTCTTTGCCGACCGCCGCGAACGCACAGCCGAGCATGACGTCGACCCACGCCTCGCTCCAGTGGTTCGGCTGTACCATGCGTTTCGTCAGAACACTGATCAACTCTCCGGCCAGCTTGTCGAACGGGGCCAGAGGTCCGAGGATTTGGTGTCGTCGTCGGAGCGACAAGCAAACGCAACGGACGATCTCTTGCGGATTGATCGGCACCTGCGTCGCTTGCTGAATCACCCCGCCGCCGCTGGCGATCTTCTGCGTCTGGTCGACCGAGCCCTGCTGGATCAAGATGGAGTCGGGGAACGACCCGATGATCATCTGCCGCTGCGGCTGCCCCCAGGGAATCGGACGAAGCGAAGCTTGCTGCGCGGGGGTGATGACTTGATTGAACTTGACCGGGATCAGCCAGTCGTTAAACGTAATCTGGAGCCGCAAGGCCTTATTGAATTGTTCGAGCGCGGGGCCGTGTTGGCCCATCTGAAACAAGCACTCGCCGCACATCGTGTGGTAGCAGATCGAATCGATCCAGAAACTGCTCGACGTCTTGACCGCCCCTTGTAGACAGCTTTGAAAGCCTTGCAAAGCGGCAGCATAGTCGCCGTCATAAAGCCCGCCGAGCACCACGAAATAGCCGTCGGTCGGCACCGTGGTGCGCATGACCTGACCGCGGACTTGCGCTGCGCTTCCGCCGACGACACTGAGCAGCAGGCAGATCATGGCGGCCAGGCGCAGCAACCCGCGATGCGATGGCGAGCCACGGTCGATCGAACGATCCATCATCTCCGCTCCCTGAAACGAGCTTGCAACGTCTTTCCATCCAGGCGACCTAACGGTAGCCGCAGACCGACCTTATCAACATACCCCGTGCCGATGGCACTGGCAAAACAGGTGCCGGCACCCGCCTTTCGCACTCTTCATGTCAAAGCAGGGCTTTTCGGCGACTTTTTCCGTTTTGCCCGAAAGTACGAGTGTCGCTCTGCCGATAACGATTGTGGCGATTTTGACAACCGCAACGGTCGTGATGTGTATTCGGGCTTCCAGTCCCAACATCGCGAAGGTGAATGCGGGTGATGTGCATACGGAGTATCCGGCGATGAAGATGCCCGGCATCCAATCTTGGAAGCGAATCGGCGTTGTGGCAGTAGGGTTGTTGTCCGTCGCGGGCACGACCGGTTGCCAAGTCGACGTTAGCGGCCAAACACTTCCGAGCCCCTATTGGCTTACGGACGACGTTCAATACTTTGCACCTGGTCCCGAGTTTAAGCTTTCGCGCGAGGCGGCGGCATTGCAAGCCGAAACCGCCGCGCAAAGCTCGTCGGGGGGTGCCGCTCCTGCTCCCCCGCCCGTTCCGGGTGCCGGCGTAGGAATAGCCCCGGCCGCGGTGCCTCCGGCTGCCGCCGCGCCGGCTGCCGTGCCGATCGCGCCGTAAGGCCCGACCGACGCCAACGCAAACTTATTCGTAACGGCAAGACTACCGGCCTCATCGGCTCGGTAGTCTTGCCGTTTCGTTTTTTAGCGGCGCAATCGCGCTCATGACGCAAGTGCCGCGCTCGCGCACGACAAAATGCTCAAAAGTAGAAAATTCCGCAGGGTCATTTCGTCGATGGATGAACTAAGGCCCACGGTTCGATCTGCAGCGGCGTTCGGTTACGTTTCGGCGGTTCCCCTTTTTGCGGAAGCGGTCCCATGCTCGACAGCCCGGAATTTCTCAACGCCGTGCAGCATTCGGTGAATGACATTCTCACCTGGGTCGGCTTCGGCACGCTGGCCGGATTGCTCGCCAAAGCGATCATGCCCGGGCGCGATCCCGGCGGCACGATCGCCACGCTCATGATGGGGATCGGCGGCACGGTCATCGGTTCCGGCACGTTGATGTTCTTCACCAACGGCAAACGGGTCACGCCGATCAGCCCGTTGGGGTTCCTCGTCGCGACGGGAGGAGCGTTCATTCTGCTCGGGTTCTATCGCATCTTGGCCGGCCGAATGTTTCGCGAAGGGGCGACCGGGCCGACGAACGTGCAGATCGTGCAAGCCGCCCGACGTCCTACGACGCGCCGCAATCGCCGGGGCGACGTGGTCGTATACGAAGACTAGAGCGCATCCCAAATTGCCGTAGCGCGATCGGCGGGAGTTGAGTAGGCTAGGCGATCACCGGAGGTGATCGATGATTTACTCGAAGGAATTCCGTCGTCAGATTTTGGCGGCGTGCGACTGCGGACAGGGGACGCAG
>JAIOPP010000069.1 GCA_021413845.1 Planctomycetia bacterium
TGATCCGCAGCGCGGCGGAGCGAACCGTCGCAGGCTTGTGGCGCCGCTGCGGCGAACTCGTCACCCGCTTCCAAGAATCCGAATGCCGAAACTACTTCCGAAACTCAGGATACCGCTACAATTAATTGCAATGCGCTCTAAGCGATTCGCCGACGTCTGACACACGGCTTGAATCAGAATGCCGCGGCATCGCCGAAGCGACGGCGTAAGGCCTTTCCCCAGCGCAGCGCCCGCGAGGCCACTCCGCTTGGTCGTTTCGATTGCGCTCGATAGATCGTACGCGATGCATTGCTCCAGGCCCTCAACCACGGGCGCGGCTTCACACCGAGATCGAGCTTTTGATCGCCTCGCCGCATGGAGTCGCACATCATCGCGGCGGCCAGCGCTTCGCCGGGTTGATCGACGATATACCGAGCATCGAAACCGGCATCGACGACCGTAACGCTCCCGCCGCACACGTAGCCGTAAACGAAGGCCGCCGGAGCGTCGTCGACGTAGAGCAGATTGACGTCGAGCGTGCCGTTGCGCGCGGCCTCGACATGCAACTCGCGCATCATCGCGTGGCCGTGTAAGAGCGAATCGGCATGGCCGTCGCCGGCGCGAGCGATCGCGAGGCAATCGTCGAAAAGTTCTAGGCGCGGTTCCGCATCGCCGTGCATAACTCCTTCCGGCCGATAGCGCACATACTCGACACGAGGGTCTTGAAGTCGAACCGACGGCATCCGCGCAGGCATTCGAGCGACGTCTTCGGGCATGGCGAGTGAGATCGTCGAACGAGTTTGCCAAGCCGCGACTTCGGCTGGGATACGGGCGACGTGAAGCGCCGTCTTCGTGCGGCCGTGGTCGACCGCTTCGACATCGATTCCTTCGAGATCCAGAATGTCCCATTCCGTGGGATGTCGCATGAGATATTGCATAGCTTCCAGCAAGACGAAGGTCGGTTGGCTTCCAATCGGCCCGCAGCATCCCAGGCCCGCGAGAACGGGATAGCGCAGCGTGCGAAACGGTCCGAACCGCGAGCTCTCCGTGAGCAAAACCAGCGGCACGATGCCGAGAATTTCATCGTCGTCGCAAATGAACAAAGCCCGCAACGCCACCCGATCGCTTTGCAAACGCACGAACGCAGCCAGCCAATCAAGCGATTGCGTAAACCACGGTTGGCTGCCGGCGCGCCAAAGCGCGGTCCACGCCAAGCGATACGACTCTAATTGTTCGACGTCGCGGATTTCGAAAGTTCGTAGCACGTTCGGCCGTCCGGAGTTTTGCGCGTGAGGACGGAAGCGGAACGAAGCAACGCGCGTGCCTGAGAGCTGGATCAGCCGACGCAGGACACTTCCAGATAGGCGGAATGCCTTTGTTTCGCGGCGATAAGTTTTTACGAGTGGAACCTAAAGAAACGGGTCATTCACTGACGAACGTGGCGTTTAGGCAACATCTGCGGCCTGTCGGCAACACAGGCGTCTGACTAGAATGAAGGTCTTATGGCTACCGCGTTCAGCAACACCTCGCTTCTGCCGATCATCGACGTCCCCGTCGTGGGGCGCAGCTCCGGCAATCTCAAGCGAGCGACTCCTCCGCTGCCGATGACGCGCGCCGAGATGCAAGCCCGCGGTTGGGACGAAGTCGATATCGTGTTCGTCACCGGCGATGCCTACGTCGACCACCCGAGTTTTGCGATGGCGCTCTTGGGGCGGCTGCTCGAAGACGCCGGGTATCGGGTCGCGATCTTAAGCCAGCCCGATTGGCTGACGGTAAATCCGTGGCGCGAGTTCGGTCGTCCTCGTCTGTTTTTCGCGATCAGCGCGGGAAACATGGACTCGATGATCAATCACTACACGGCGAATCGCAAAGTACGGAACGACGACGCCTATAGCCCAAGCGGTCAGATCGGCCGCCGGCCCGATCGCGCTACGCTGGCCTATTGCCAACGCTCGCGCGAAGCATATCCGGGCGTTCCCGTGATCGCCGGCGGAGTGGAAGCGAGCTTACGTCGGCTGGCGCACTACGACTATTGGAGCGACAAGGTTCGCCGTTCGATCATTCTCGACTCCAAGGCCGACTTGCTCGTCTACGGCATGGGAGAGCGCGGCATTATCGAAGTCGCCGATCGACTGGCGGCCGGGCAAACGGTGCGCGATTTGCGCGACATGCGCGGTGTCGTCTATCGGCTCGGCGCCGCAGAGAAACCGCCGGAAGATGAACATACGGCGCTGTTGCCGTCGTATGAAGAAGCTTCGACCGACGTGAAAGCGTTCGCCGTGATGACGCGCATCGCGCACCATGAGACGAATCCTTACAACGCCAAACGGCTCGTGCAGTTTCATGGCCGCGAAGCGATCGTAGCGAACCCGCCGCAGCTTCCCCTCGCGCAGCCCGAGATGGACCGCGTGTATGGGATCACGTTCACGCGCAAGCCGCATCCGAGCTACGGCGGCCAAACGATTCCCGCCTACGAAGTCGTGAAAGACTCCGTGCAGATTATGCGCGGCTGCTTCGGCGGCTGCACGTTCTGCTCGATCACGGCGCACGAAGGCCGGATCATTCAAAGCCGGAGTGCCGACAACGTGATGGCCGAGGTCCGGCAAATGGCGGCCGACCCGAAGTTCTCCGGCGTCGTAAGCGACATCGGCGGGCCGACGGCGAACATGTATGAGATGCGCTGCACGAAGCCCGAGGTCGAAGCGGTTTGCCGTCGCTTGTCGTGCGTGCATCCGACGATCTGCAAACTGCTCGGCACCGACCACGCGCCGCTTATCGATTTGATGCAGCAAGTGCGCGAAGCGCCGGGCGTGAAGAAGGTGTTCGTCGCCTCGGGCATTCGGATGGATCTCGCACGCCGCAGCCCGGAATACATGCAAGAGTTGGCTTCGCACCATGTCGGCGGATTGCTCAAGGTAGCGCCGGAGCATACCGATCCGCATGTGCTGGAAATGATGAAAAAGCCGGACTCCGACGACTTTTTGAAGTTCGACGAAGAGTTTAAGAAGGCTTCGACGAAGGCCGGCAAGAAGCAATATCTCGTACCGTACTACATCGCCAGCCATCCCGGCAGCGACCTGAATGCGATGATCGATCTCGCGCTGTTTCTGAAGCGCAATCATTACAAGCCGGATCAGGTTCAAGACTTTATTCCGAGCCCGTTCGATATCGCCGCCTGCATGTACCACACAGGCCTCGACCCATTCACGATGAAGCCGGTCTACACGGCGAAGCATCTGCGCGATCGTAAGTTGCAGCGCGCGTTGTTGCAGTTCTTCAAGCCGGACAACTACTTCGAAGTGCGACAAGCGCTCGAGCAAGCCGGGCGGCAAGACCTTATCGGCGAAGGGTGCGATTGCCTGATCGGTTCTCGTCCTCCCAAGCAAGCGCTCGATAAACGTCGCAAGAAAGCGAACGAATCGTTGCGCGAGCAGCGACAAGGGGATCACATTCGCGACAAGCCGAAGCCGCAAGACGGCGCCGGCTCCGCCGAGAACAAGAACAAGAGCACCGGCTATCGACCGCATCGCAAAACGCAAACGCGGCGCGACGGCAAGCGGTAACGCCGCGGCATGGAGTGTTCGCGAAATCGCAAGCGTCGTTGCGGTCATATTTGGTTACGGTTCATTTTCTTCGTTGATTGACTTGCTATGGTTTCCCCGTTGATTACCAGTTTGCAGAACCAACGGGTCAAAGATGCGGCGAAGCTCCGCGACGGCCGGCAGCGCGCGAAGCAGAAGCGGTTCCTCATCGACGGCGTCCGCGAACTCAACCGCGCGCTCGATGCCGGGCTCGCAATCTCCGAGGTGTTCACCTGCCCGGAGCTGTGCAAGAGCGATGTGGCGAGGCAGCTTCTTTCGCGGCTCGATCATGAACTGCCTGAAAGCGTGCAGCGAGTCACGCCCGAGGTGTTCGAGAAGCTCGCGTTCGGCGAACGGATCGAAGGGATCATCGCCGCCGCTCCGACGCCGACCCGCACGCTCGACGACCTCCAACTTCCGGACGACGCTCTGATCTGCGTCTTGGAAAGCATCGAGAAGCCGGGGAACGTCGGCGCGATTCTGCGCAGCGCCGATGCGGCGGGAGTCGCCGCCGTCGTGACGGCCGATGAACGGACCGATCTCTACAACCCCAACGCCGTGCGAGCGTCGATGGGAACGATCTTCACCATGCCGACCGTAGCCACCGATGTCGAGACGATGCTCGCTTGGTTGCGCCGCCGCGGCTTCGCCATGTGGGCCGCGCGCGTCGGTGCGGGACCGGTCTATAGCGACGTCGCCTACCGCGGCCCGACGGCGATCATTCTCGGCAGCGAAGCCGATGGCCTGTCGGCTCGCTTTTGGGCCGAAGATATTCGCCCGATGCACCTCCCGATGCTCGGACGCTCGGACAGCCTGAACGTCTCGGTCACCGCTGCGATCGTCTTCTACGAAGCGTTGCGACAACGCGGCACCGGTCGCGCCTGATTGCTCGAGAGAGTCGAGAGCGGCACGAAACGGGGACTTTTCCCGATTCCCGCTCGTTTTTTTGCCTCCTCTCCGTTTCCAAGCTATGGTTTCTATTACCAGGCAACCGGCATCATGGCGACGACTTTTCTCGTCCTCCTGAAGCCGGCTCCGCCGCACTTCCGTCCGGCTCATTTCAAGCTGTTTCTGCGTTGGATTCGATCGCTCCGTCGGTAGTCGAGCTATCACGCTCGACCCCGGCTGCGGCGATCGGTAGCACCTCTCCGAACGTTTCATTTTCGACCCGCACCACTGAGGAGTGTCGACTTATGCGCATTCGTCGTCTCGCGTTGCAATCTCTAGCCTTTGTCGGAATGGTTTACTTCTTCGGTTCCGTCGTGCCGTCCTTCGCCGGTTACATCGGCTAGCCCGCGGTTCAGCGTTCGTTGATTTCGCCACTCTTCTCTTACGACGATGCGGTAATCGATGCTGACAGCGGAACCGAACGATCGGCGGAGTCTTCTTATTCAAGCGCGCATCTTGCTCGTCGACGACGGGCCCGATAGTCGCCGCATCCTTTCCTTCTTGCTCGCAAAGGCGGGAGCCGAAGTCGTCGTCGCCGACGATGGGCGACGCGCACTCAACATCTTCGACGCGCAGCGCGACGAAGGTCTCGCCTTCGATCTCGTCCTCACCGACATGGAGATGCCCGACATAGACGGCTACGAGCTGACGCGCATGCTGCGCCTTCGCGGCGAGACGCTGCCGATCGTGGCTTGCACGGCCTACACGGAGCACGCCGATATCGATGCGTGCTACGAAGCCGGCTGCTCGGCATATGTGGCGAAACCGATCGTGGCCGCGGACCTGTTGCGCATCGTCGCCGACGCGCTCGACACGGCGGACGAGCCGGTCTTCTGTGCTTGCTGAGGCAGGAACTACGCTTCCGCCATCTCGCGCGCATGGTAGCTCGAGCGCACGAACGGCCCGCTCGCCACGCTGGTAAAACCGAGTTGCTTCGCGGTTGCGCCATATTCGTCGAATTCGGCCGGCGGCACGTAGCGAATCACCGGTAAATGCTCGGGCGACGGCTGAAGATATTGGCCGAGCGTCAGCATATCGCAACCGGCATCGCGCAAGTCGGCGAGTACGTCGAATAGCTCCTCGCGCGTTTCGCCGAGGCCGAGCATCAGGCCGCTCTTCGTAAGAATCTTCGGATTGAGCCGCTTCACCGTGCGCAGCAGCTCCAACGTCCAACGATACTCGCTCTTCCGGCCGCGAACTTCGCGATAGAGCCGGGGCACGGTTTCCGTATTGTGATTGAACACTTCCGGCGCAGCCTCGACGATCCGCTCGACCGCTCCCGGCTTGCCGAGAAAGTCGGGCGTAAGGACTTCGACCGCGGCTCCGGTTCGTTCGCGCACCGCCAAGACACAACGATAGAAATGCTCGGCGCCGCCGTCTGCCAAGTCGTCGCGCGTCACGCTCGTGATCACGACATGCTTCAAGCCCATCCGGGCCGACGCCTCGGCGACGCGCTCCGGTTCATCATCTTCGAGCGGTTGCGTCTTCCCTTTCGCCACCGAACAAAATCCGCACGGCCGGGTGCAGACGTTGCCGAGGATCATGAAGGTCGCCGTCTTTTGCGAATAACACTCCATCCGGTTCGGGCACTTGGCGTTGTCGCAAACCGTTTCCAGCCGCAACTCGCTCAGCAGTTTCTCAGTGAAGTGGTTCGAGTTGCCGAGCGGGATGTTCTTCTTCAGCCAACGCGGCAACCGACGATCGACGGCACTTTGTGCGAGGCTCGAAGCACCGGAGCTTGTGCCGCCGATCTCGAACACTTGCGGCTCGGCCTCGAACGCGCCGATCGTCCCGCCGCCGCAAGATCCTCCGCCGCTGCCGCAGGAGCCGCCCGACGTTGCGGGTCCGCTTAGCACGTTCAACGAGATGATCGGCAATTCACGAAAGCTATCCGGCACGGGCAGCATCCTTCGGCGAGATCATGGTGCGAGCCAATAAGGGATGGCCCGTAAATAAATGATACCGCTCACACCCTAGCGCCGTCGACAGGGTGGAAACGATGCTTTGCCGAACGCTCGGCATTCGGACCTGTCGGCGCATCGCTCGAGCCAGCGAAATCGGCTCGGTCCCCTCCGTAGGATCGGTTGCGACGGCATGCAGCAGCCGATCGTCGAGGTCGACGTTCAAATACGCCCCGAAATAGCTAACGGAGCTCTTCACGGCCGCGGCGACGAACACAGCCTGCCCCGCGCGACTCCAAACACCCCGCCGACCGGCGCGCGGCACGCCGACGAAATGCAACTCCTCGCAGGCCATTTCGAGCCCGCGCTGCAAGCGCCGCACATATTCGCCGACGCTGTATCCGAAAGCCTTGAGGGGCAGAACGACGTAGACGGCCAGCTGCCCCGGCGCGTGCAGCAATGCTCCGCCGCCCCGATTCAACCAGCGCACTTCGATCTCGTCGCGTGCTAAGGTCGCATCGCTGAGGCGCACGTCGCTGCGCGAGCCGTGGCGGCCGATCGTGATGATCGGCGGATGTTCGCAAAGCAAGATCGTCGCCGAGCGCTCGTTGTGCCCCGAGGCTTCATAGACGAGCCGTTGTTGCAGGGCGAGCACGTCGTCGAGCGGGAGCGTGCCGAGGAGATGGCAGCGCGCCGAGCCCTCCATCGCAGACTCGCTCCCGGCGTGATTCGACGCAGCTTCAGGCATGATGTCGGGTAGTTTGCGGGCCGGTTTCTTAGTAGTATGACGTCGAGCACCGAGCAACACTTCTCGGCGACTCCCAGCGCACTTTATCACGCGGCCGGAACGGAGAACAGGTGAACGCGAAGCAGAACGACAAGAGCGATCGCCGCGACGACAACGAACGGGTCGTTGCGCAGAACCGACGCGCGCGGCATGAATACGAAGTGCTCGATACGATCGAGTGCGGCATCGTGCTCGTCGGCAGCGAAGTGAAGACGCTGCGCAACGGCCGCGTAACGCTCGACGACGCTTACGGCAGCGTCAACAAAGGGGAAGTCTGGTTGATCGGCTGCGACATTCCCGAATACACCGAAGCTAACCGCTTCAATCACGACCCGAAGCGGAAGCGTAAGTTGCTGCTGCATCATCGCGAGATCGAAAAGTTTGCGAGCAAGGCGTTTGAGAAAGGCCTGACGCTCGTTCCGCTCCGCTTATACTTCAAGCGCGGAAAAGCGAAGATCCTGCTCGGCATCTGCAAAGGCCGCCAACTCCACGACAAGCGCGAGAAGATGAAGAAAGAGACGATGAACCGCGACATTCAACGAGCGATGCGCCGGAACTGACGACGCGATCTAGCGCTCTCGCGAAATCGCAAGCGACGAACGGTCTCTATCGTCAACGCATTGTTCACTTTTCTTTTCTTGGCTCTTTTCTGGTTTCTAGTTTCTGCCTTCTGATTTTTATCTCCATGCTCGACCTTGCCCTCCAGATCTCAGCCGCCGCCGACTACATTCGGAGTCGTTGGAAGCGTAAGCCGCAGGTCGGCATCGTCCTCGGGACCGGCTTGGGCGACTTCGCCGCCGAGGTCGAAGCGGAAGTAGTCATCCCCTATGGCGACATCCCCCACTTTCCGGCTCCGACCGCCTTAGGCCACAAGGGCCGACTGGTTTGCGGAACCTGTCGCGGGGTCCCCGTCGTCACCATGGACGGACGCTACCATTGCTACGAGGGATACTCGCTCAAGCAGATCACCCTGCCGGTGCGGGTGCTCAAGGAGCTCGGCATCGAGTTGCTGGTTCTCTCGAATGCCTCGGGCGGGATGAATCCTCGGTTTCAAGTCGGCGACGTCATGATCATCGTCGACCATATCAACCTGATGGGGGACAACCCGCTCATCGGGCCGAACGACGATGCGCTCGGCCCTCGCTTCCCCCACATGTGCGATGTATACGATAGCTCGTTGGTCGATCGGGCCATGGAGATCGCCCGGCAAGCCGACTTCACGGCCCATCGCGGGGTGTATGTCGGGCTCAAGGGGCCGAACTTCGAGACCCGAGCCGAGTACCGCTTTCTCCGGACGATCGGAGCCGACGCGGTCGGGATGTCGACGGTGCCCGAGGTGATCGTGGCGGCCCACATGCGGCTGCCGGTCTTGGCGATCTCGGCCGTGACGAACGTCTGCGACCCAGACGCTCTGGAGAAAGCCACGGGCGAAGACGTGATCGATGCCGCGAAGATCGCCGAGCCGAAAATGCGCAGGATCGTGCTGGAGATTCTCGCCGAGCGGGCCTCGCGATAGTTCCTCGGTCGCAAGTTTTCCTATCGCATGACACCGAACGATGTCAAATCGCGCGAAGTCCCTTGACTATCGACGGTTTTGATCGCTTCTTGAACAGCTGCCCATAGTAGCTGCTCACAACTTAGGCGAGCCGAGGAACTGCCCTTGGGCTATTTGGTGGAAAATCGTATCGTTTCGCCGTTGTTCCTTATCGCGCGCATCTTCACGGCACGATATTAGCAAATAGCTAACTCGGGAAGCGCGGCTGCAATCGTTGTCGCCGCATCGACCCATCGGAACCGTCTCCAGTATTGACCATGCATCGCTAGATTATGCATCGATATTGATAGCGTACCGATGGGCGCATGGATTCGCGCCCTTGTGACTGCGATCTCCTTGCGACCGATGAATGCTTCCCGAGGTTTCGGTTTTTAATCGAGCCGACATGATGTCGGGCGGTTAGGGTCACCGAGGGGAGGCGGTTATGGCTTCGGTCTCACTGCTACATTCCACGTCGCCGCGAACTCTTCGCCGACGTTCTTACTGGACGACGTTCTCTAGGTCGTCGCATCCCTGGCTCCGAACGTTCGGCATTCTGCTGAGCGTCGGATTATTGCTGGAGATCGGCGTGCGCGTGCTGGAATACGCGACCGACCTTCCGCTTGACGATGCCCGCAGCGCAGCGAAATGCAAACTCGCTCCGGGTGCCTTGCTCGGCGGCCGCACGATCAACAGCAGCGGCTATTGGGATAGCGATTTCACCGACGCTTCCGCTTCCGGCGAGCATCGCCGCGTGGCCGTGCTCGGCGGGCTTTCCACGCTGGCCGGTGATGCCGACACCAACTTCACGACCCAACTCGAACGGCTCGTGCCCGATCTCGAAGTCGACCATTTCGGGCTCCCCGACGCCGGGCCGCGCGAATACGCCGCGCAAGTCGTTCACGATATCTTGCGCCGACGGCCCAAACGCGTGATGATTTGCTTAGACGCCACGACCGACTTCATGCCGCACGATTCGCAAGCTCACCGGCTCGATTGCCGTGCGCTGCAACTCGCCGAATCGTTGCTGGCTCCGGCCACGGCGACGGCCGTCGACTCGCTGAGCCCTCTTCGCTTGACGGAAACGCTCGGCTATGACGAATACGTTCGCCGCCGCGCCGCGACCGTGGCCGCCTCGCGCAAGAGCGCAAATGCCGAACAAGACCAACGCCGGCGCGACGCTCAGAACGCTTTCGAGCGTCTGGTGCGAGTTTGCCGGAAGCGAAACATTCCCGTGACGCTCGTCTTGCTGCCGGGTGAATTCCAGCTCAGCTCGCAACTCACCGCGGCGTTTTGTCGTCGGATGCAGTACGATCCCGCAGAGCTCGACTTGGAATTGCCGCAACGTCGCTGGAGCGCATTGGCCGAGCATTTACAAGTCGCGACGATCGATCTCCTGCCCGCCTTGCGCGAAAAGGGAGAGATCGTCTATCAGCCGAACTCCTCCGACTGGAACGACCGCGGACAGACGATCGTCGCGGAGACGATCGCTCGCGACTTGAACAATCGCGGCATCTAAACCATCTATTTCGCCGAGAGGGTCTTCGACGGAGCGCGGCTCATCAGGTAAGCGAAGAAGTCTCGCAGTTCTTGATCCTTCAAGTCGTTCAACTGATTCTCGGGCATCAGCGAGATCGGTAGAGCTTGCAGCTCTTCGATATCGTCTCGATTCAATAAGACCGGCCGATTATCCGCTCCGCGCAGCGTGACGGTCCGCGTGTTTTGTTCCGTGATCAAACCGGTCAGCGTCCGACCGTCGCTCGTAGTCACTGCAAAGCTCGTAAACTCTTCGCGAATCGCCGCGCTCGGGTCGACGACCGCCGTCAGCAGAAAATCGAGGTTCGAGCGCTCGTAACCGGTCAAGTCGGGCCCGGTCTTACCTCCTTCGCCGAACAACGTATGACAGACCGCGCATTTCTTCGTGAAGATCGCATGCCCGAGCGTCGGGTTGCCGCCGCCGGACTTGATGAGCGCCGTTAATCGCTTCGCTTGATTTTGCTTCTCGGCCGGAGTCGCACGAATCTTTCCCCAGTGTTTCGTCATCAACTTCTTCACTTCGGGGTCGGCATGCATCGACATCGTTTGTACCACGTCTTGCGGCAACGCGCTTTTGGGAATCAAGCCGTCGTCGACTTGCTTCAACATCAACAGCGCCGAACTCGGCCGCGAGCCCAACAGCTTTTGCGCCGTGGACCGCACCCCTTGTTCATCGGGTAGCGCGCTGTGATACAGCCGCACGACGGTCTCGCCGATCTTCGGATCGTCGAAGTTCATCAGCGCGTCCAAGCTCGCGCGCTTGAGCGAGTGCGACGGCGTCGTCGACAATAGCTTCAGCAAGACATCGACCGCTTTCGGCTGTCGAATCTCCCCGAGAATCTCGACGTAGGCGAGCCGCGTCGGCTTGTCGGCCTGCTCGTCGCCGACGAGCGCGAGTGCCGTGCCGATGGCCTCGGCCTTACCGAGTCGCATCCCCAGAGCGAGATCGCTCTTGCCGAGGTTCGCTTGGTAGGCGTCGAGTTCCAGGGCGAGCGCTTGCGGCAGGCCCTCGATCTTGCGACCCCGAAACGCTTCGAGCAGGCCGGCCATCAGCCGATTCTTGCGGGCCGCATCCGGAGCAAGCGTCAGCAGCTTCGCACACGTTTGCAAATCGGCCGGCTCGCCCGTCATGGAGTAGCGCTGCATCACCCGCTCGATGACGAACTTGTCGACGATCGGCAGCGACCAGAATTGCTTTTCGGCGAAGAGCGCCAAGACGGCGTCGCGATCGGATTCGGCCTTCGCTTCGACGGCCCACCAGATCAAGAGGGGCAAATGCAGATCGGCGATGTCTTCGCTGCGCGCGGCCAGCGCGCGGACGATCGGCAAACCAACCTCGGCCGGCAAGCGCTTCGCCGACGACGCCAACTGCGAGCGCACCTGCACGTTCGGCTCCGCTGCGGCCAGCTTCGCCATTGCGACGGCTACCGCCGGCGGCGCACGTCGATCGTCGCCGAGCAAACGCACCGTCCAGCGACGAACATCGGCATTCCCGTGCCGCAAGCCTGCCAGCGCCAAGCTTTCGTCGAGCCCGTCGAGACGATGCGAAACCCACAAGGCCTCCAAAGCGCGAGGGTCTTCGGTGTCGATCAGTGCGCGCATTTTCGGCAGCAACGCCTTCTCTTTCCGTTCGCTCAACACGCGCACCGCTTGTTGTCGAAACCATTTATTCGCGTGGCCCAACAAGGCAACGAGTTCGTCGGTCGATTGTTTCGCAAGATCGAACGGCTTGAGCGGCGCGCTACCTTTCACCTGCATCCGATAAATGCGGCCGCTTCCCTTATGCCAGTTGTCGCGCGGATCGACGTGCGTTAGCCGACTGTCGTACCAGTCGGCGATGTAGACCGCCCCATCCGGCCCGACTTCGACGTCGACCGGCCGAAACCAATGGTCGGCCGTGAGACAAAGCATCGGCATGTCGATCGTCCGATAAGTCGAAGTGTCGGGCAGAAGCTCGCTGGCCCAAACGCGATTGTGCAGCGCGTTGCCCGCGACGATCTGGTGCTCGAATCGCTTTGGAAACTGCCCCCCTTCGTAAATCAAAAACGTTTGCGGGAACCGATCGGCATCTCCTTCGTGCCGCATGTGCTCGAAGTATCCGAACGCGAAGGGATTGGTCAGCGGCCCATGTTTGCTCCACCCCTTGATCCCATAGGAGCCCTGCGGATAGTACATGCCGCGCGTCCGTCCGCCGTTGGTGCCGGAGAAGACTCGGCCGGCTTTGTCGATTTCGAGGCTGAACGTGTTGCCCCCACCCTCTGCGTAAATCTCGAACACGCGCTTGTCGGGATGGTAGCGCCAAATCATCTGCCCTTGAAACGCGACGTTCTTCGTCACATCGCTGCTCACCACGCCCGTCGTCGTGCTCCCGTTGGCTCCGTACAACCAACCATCGGGCCCCAGCTTGATGCTGTTCGCGACGGAGTGCGTGTCTTCCAGTCCGAAGCCGCTCAGGCGCACTTCGGGATCGGCATCGGGGACGTCGTCGCCATCGGCATCGGGATAGAACAACAGATACGGCGGGTTCATCACCCAGATTCCGCCGTGTCCGACGGCAACCGAAGTGGCGATGTTCAAGCCCGTGATGACATCTTTCGACTTGTCGAACTTGCCGTCGCCGTCGACGTCTTCGAAGACCGTGATCTTATCGAGCCCCTTCTCGCCTTGCGGCGGGGGAGCGGGAACTTTGTCGAACACGGCGCGTAAATATTGGTCGTACTTCACGACCTTCAGCCCCGCCGGAAAGGGATACTGGCGATACTGCACGACCCACAGCCGACCGCGCGCGTCCCACGACATATAAAGGGGTTGGGTCACGGTCGGCTCGTGCGCCAGCACTTGCATCTCGAAGCCCTCTTGAAGTTGAAACATCTTCACCGCGGCCTCGGGCGGCGTCGGCAGCGAGTCGTCGCCGACTTCTCCTTTGCCCTGAAAACTCTGCATCACGCGGGCCACATCGTCGTTGCCGGCGAGATCTTTCTTCATGACGTCGCGCGAAGCACCGGCCTCGGCTCGGCCGTCGTCCCATACGGGCGGCTTACGGTCGGCGGCCCAGTAGATTGCGTTCGTCAAGATCCGTTTGAAGGCCGGTGTGGCGAAGTCTTTTTCGTGACCGAGCGAGGTATAAACGATGCGCGACTTGCCGAACGTGTTCGTCCAGAGCACCGGATGCGTCACCGGCTTTCCGGCATCGAGCGCGATGCCGTTCAAGAGGGTTTGCGTCCCCTTTTTCGTCGTGCATTTATAGAGCGAACCGCCGGAATGGAACGAACCTTGGCGCACGCCGCTGAGGATCGGATGGCCTTGCGCGTGCGAAGCGATCGAGACGTCGGTCCCCTCTTCGTTACGATAGTGGCCGTCGTACTTGCCGCCGAGCACTTCCTCATCGAAGGCCGGCCATTGATCGAGTTCGGCGGCGGTTTTCACTCCCGCTCGGGACGCGAAGGCGTGGCTCGTCGTGCGGATGCCGACGAGAGGCTTGCCCGCCTTTAAGAAGTTGCGCACATGATCCAACTCGGTCTTCGGCAACGGACGCCGCCGCACGGAAACGAACAGGAGATCCGCTTGCTCGATCGCCTCGATGCCGGGAAAGTGGTTCAAGTTTTTCGGATCGGCATGGATGACGATCGATTTGATGCCGAGCGGATCGAGATCGCTTTTGATAAACGCCGGGACCGTCTCCCACGTTTTGTATTCGTCTTCGCCGATCAGAAACGCCACGGTCAGCGGTTTTTCCGTCGCGACTTTCTCTGGGGCGACCTTTTCTACGGCGCCTTTCTCTGCAGGGGGCTGATCGGCGGCAGATGCCGACACACCTGCGGCACAAGCAACCGCGAGGCACGCGAAGCGAACCGAAAACATCGGAAATCGAAGCATTGCGAATGTCCCTCGGCCACGGCATTTCCGCCGCGAGTCGTAGTTGCAGGCTAACTCAAAGTGAACTCGGATCATACGCTGCCCAGTGAGCGGGTCGCAACCGGCTTTCCCGTGTGGTAAGTTGCCGCTCTCGCGCGAACGACTCACCATTACCCGCTGAAAAGTACCGTTTTTGCGATGAAGATCCTGCCGGTCATCGACTTACTTGCCGGAGTCGTCGTGCAAGGAATCGCGGGGCGGCGGAGCGAATATCGCCCCATCGTAAGTCGGCTCTGCGCCGATCCCTCGCCGGCAAGCGTCGCTCGAGGATTTCGCGACACGTTCGGCTTCGACACCTGCTACCTTGCCGATCTCGATGCGATCGCGGGAGCGGAACCGAGTTGGCGACTTTACGACGAGGTCGTCGCCGCCGGCTTGCAACCGTGGATCGACGCGGGCACAGGCGACGTCGCGCAAGCGCGTGCGTTGAATCGCTATCTCGACCAGCACGCGCCGCAAGGTCGCGTCGTCATCGGTTTGGAATCGTTGCTCGACGCCGATTCGCTCTCCGAGATCATCGCCGCGCTCTCGCCGCAGCGCGCGGTCTTCAGCCTCGACCTTCGCGACGGCCGGCCGTTGACGAGCGCGCCGGCGTTCGACTCGCTTGATCCGATGCATATCGCCGAGTTCGCCGTCGCTGCGGGAATCGAAGCGTTGATCGTGCTCGATCTCAGTGCCGTGGGCATGAACGCCGGCGTGCCGACACTCGTTCTCTGCCGCACGCTCCGCGCGCGCTATCCGAAGCTCGAGCTCATCAGCGGCGGCGGAGTTCGCAATCAAGCCGACCTAAGATCGCTTGCCGCAGCAGGCTGCAACCAAACCTTGCTCTCGTCCGCTTTGCATAAGGGGGACATTCTACTTTAATTAAAAAGTAGAATGTCCCCTTATTGCGTGGCGGAGCTTTGCCGACGATGACCTTGGGTTGGCTCGTTGTTCTTCCGGCGTTGCGCGCGTGATTTCTTCCGCGATCTCGCCGTAGTCGCCCGCTTGAAGGCCCCGCTTGAAGGCCGCTTTCACTCGTCGATCTTCGCCCGAATGGAAGGAGAGCACGGCGACGCGCCCGCCCGGCTTGAGCATCGACGGCAGTTGCTTGAGAAACGTGTCGAGCGCGCCGAACTCGTCGTTCACGGCGATCCGTAACGCTTGAAACACGCGGCGTACGGAATCGTCGGGCGAGGCCTCGCCGCGGCGCAGCAAGCTTACGGCGGCTTCACGCACCACCTCGGCCAGCGCACGCGTCGTCGTCAGCGGTCGCCGATCTTGCTCGCGCACGATCGCTTCGGCGAGTTCGCGGGCCAGAGGTTCGTCGGCGTTGTCGGTCAGCAGCTTAGCGAGTTCCTCGCTTTCCAACTTCGCGAGCAAGCCGGCCGCCGAGAGTCCGCGATTCGGGTTCATGCGCATATCGAGTGGGCCATCGGCCTTGAACGTGAAGCCGCGCGCCGGGTCGTCGATCTGCATCGACGACAGCCCTAGATCGGCGAGCACCATGTCGACCCCATCGGGTGCTTCCGCGGCAACGAACTGTGCTACGCCCGCATAGTTCATCCGTTTTACGACGAGCGACTCTGCGGGAAAGCCGAGTGCGCGAAGCCGCGATTCGGTTTTCGGAAGTTCCAAGGGATCGGCATCGACGGCGAGCAGTCGGCCTCCCGGCTGCACGGCCGTAAGCAGTTCGCGCGCATGGCCGCCGTAGCCGAGCGTGCAATCGACGACCGTTTCTCCCGGCCGTGGTGCGAGAACTTCGAGAATCTCTCGGACCATGATCGGGCGGTGCGTACCCGCCGGCGTCTTGCCTCCTTCGAGCACCTTCGCCACGTCGTCCGGGTAAAGCTCCGGGGCGTGCTCTTTATACTTCTCATGAAACTGACGAGGGTTTCGTCCGCTATAGCGCGGCCGACGACGATGGGGTTCCGATTGCGGATCAGGGCCGGGCTCGGCTTCGGACATACTCGCTCGCAATGCTCAAGACAAAGGCTGCGACAGGGCAACATCGCAGTTTAGCATAGCGAACGCCGACGCAAGAGCGCGACCGAAACGCCCGATCGAAGGATCGGCTAAATGCCCGAGCCGCCGTCGAACTCGCTATTGCGAGCCTCGGCCTGGGCGACCGTCGTGTCGGGCGGCACGCTTGCCGTGAGCCAGAGATTTCCGCCGATGACGGAACGGCTGCCGATCGTGACATGGCCGAGAATCGTTGCGCCGGCGTAAATCACGACGTCGTCTTCCACGACCGGATGCCGCGGCTCGGTCGACAACGGCAAGTCGTCGCCGCGCCGTAGGCTCTTCGCGCCGAGCGTCACGCCGTGATAGATACGAACCCGCCGGCCGATTACGGTCGTCTCGCCGACGACGACGCCGGTGCCGTGATCGATGAAGAAGCTTTCGCCGATCCGGGCGCCGGGATGAATGTCGATGCCCGTCAGAGAATGCGCGATTTCCGAAATCATCCGGGCAACGAGCGGCGCACCTAAGAGGAACAATTCATGTGCGATCCGGTGATGCGTCACGGCGGTGATGCCGGGATAGCAAGCCAAGACTTCGTCGACGCTGCGGGCCGCAGGGTCGCCGACGAAGACCGCTTCGATATCGGTTTCCAAGAGCTTGCGAATGCCGGGCAGACTTCCGGCGAATTTGCGGACGATCGCCACGGCTTCCTCGCGCCGGCTGTCGGGGCTTTCGGTCTCGCGCGTGGGGTCGAGTTGCAATTCGCGGCGCAACTGCTCTACGAGCTCGCGCAGCGCGATGTCGAGCATCCGGCCCACGAAGAAATCGACGCTGGAATCGGAAAGCTCGCGCGAACCGAGCCGATTGGGAAACAATGCCGCGCTCAGACCATCGACGATGCCGGCGAGTGCTTTCCGCGAAGGGAGCTTGACGGGCTGCGCCGCGCGTTGCCGAGCCGCCAACGAAGCATCGCGCAGAGCTCGCAGATCGGCGACGACGCGGTCGACATCCCAATCCAAACTGCCGGGCGAACCGGTCGGAGTCTGCAAGCTACCTGTCGTCATCGGGGAATCTCGGAGATCTAAGCCTGAGGGAAACCGCCGCCCAAGAACGATACGCAGGTCTTACAGACCCATGCCGACGAAGCCGCCGCATTGTTCCCATTGCGTCTCCGCGAAGGCGAGCCGCTCCTTCGTGCGGTTCAGATCGCCGGCGGCGATGTAGCGCTCGAACTCCAGCATGACGGCGCGAGCGACGTTCTCTTGGAACCACGCCACGACCGGTTGCGTGAGGCCGACGCACGTTTCGAGCTTCAGGTCGATCTGCAGATCCGACGAGACCGATTTCTCGTCCCATTCGTCCGTCGAAATCATCCCTTCGAAGACGAAGTACAAGAGCCCTTTGCCGGGATGATTGGACAGCTGGAACCGGCAAACGCCGTCGTGCAGATAATAGGTATTGAGCGAACCGTGCTTCGCTAAGGAAGCTTTGATCCGTTCGCACTTAGCGCGAAAGCGGGGCGAAGCATCGAGCGGAATATCCATCCGCCCGATCGACCGAAACGGCAGGCACTCGAAGCGAATATCGACTTGGCGTTCGGCGATCATACGACGCTCTCGACTAAGGTTTATGTAGGGCGAACCCAAAGTTCACGCGATTCGCGTACCACAGGCGACGATTTCGCGCGAAGGGGGAGCCGGGATGCAAAAACGCCGATCCCCGGCGGCCCGGCGTCGATGGCATTGGGCGAGGCCTCAAATAGCCGTGCCATGCGACGGCTCAGCTAGCACAAGCAACGGATTTTCCTGCGTATCCGATCGACCGTTCCATGCCCTTCGGCAGGCGGCTTCTTCTTGCGGCGATCGTCGGCATCGCTCGGCGAGGAAACGCGATGCGCGTAACTCCATGCGCCGCACGGCACTCGAATTGCTCCCTATGCCCCTTGCCGATAAAATACGCGTAGACCGAAGCCAGCTCGAACTAAGGATAGCCCTATGAGTGCCGCGACCATTTCCCCTGCCCAACTTGCCGAGTTGCACAAGAGCGGCAAGAAAGTCGAACTGATCGACGTGCGAACTCCGGTCGAATTTCGCGAGGTGCATGTCGACTTCGCCCGTAATGTTCCGCTGGATCAACTCGATCCCGGCGCGGTTATCAAGGCTCGCAACGGCTCGGCAAGCGAGCCGTTGTATGTCGTTTGCAAGTCGGGCGGGCGAGGGCAACAGGCCTGCGACAAGTTCGCGAAAGCCGGCTTCACGAACGTCGTGAACGTCGAGGGGGGAACCACCGCCTGCGTCGCCGCCGGGCTCCCGGTCGTGCGCGGGAAGAAGGCGATCTCGCTGGAGCGCCAAGTGCGCATCGCGGCCGGATCGCTGGTGTTGCTCGGCATAGCGTTGGGCTACTACGTCGACCCGCGACTCATCGGCATTTCTGCGTTCGTAGGGGCGGGCCTAGTGTTCGCCGGCGTGACCGACACCTGCGGCATGGGAATGATGCTGGCGCGAATGCCGTGGAATCAAGTGAAGGACGGAGCGGCGTGCGCGACGCGGTAGCGCTTCCGAGGCGAGCTTGCTTTTCGCTCCCACGATGCGCGTGGCGGACGGCACGTGGAACGTGCCTGCTACTTTAGGAGCGCGTCAGCCGTTTGAGTGCTTCGTACATGCGGTCGATTTCTTCCTTCGTGTTGTAAAACGCGAAGCTCGGGCGCACCGTGGTTTCCAACCCGAAGCGGCGCAGCGACGGTTGCGAGCAGTGATGCCCGGCTCGCACGGCGATCCCTTCTTGGTCGAGATACTTGCCGACCTCTTCCGTCCGATGATCTTTCAACACGAACGACAGCACGCTGACTTTGTTTCGTGCCGTACCGACGATCCGCAATCCGTTGATGTGCGAAAGCCGTTCGGTGCCGTGCTCTAAGAGTTCGTGCTCGTAGCGTCCGATGTTGGGCAGGCCGAGGCGCGTGACGTAGTCGAGTGCCGCGCCGAGCCCGACGGCATCGGCGATATTCGGCGTGCCGGCCTCGAATTTCGTCGGCGGATCGTTATAGGTCGACTCTTCGAACGTCACGTTCTTGATCATCGCGCCGCCTCCTTGCCACGGCGGCATGATCTCCATCACTTCTTGCTTCGCGAACACGGCGCCGATGCCGGTCGGCCCGAAGATCTTATGGCCGGAGAAGACGAAGAAGTCGCAGCCGAGCTGCTGCACGTTGGTCGGAATGTGCGCGACCGATTGTGCGCCGTCGATCAGCACCCGGGCATTGTAGCGCTTCGCCAGCTGCGTCATTTCGGCGACGGGCAGAATCGTGCCGAGGCTGTTCGAGGCATAGGTGAGCGACACGAATTTCGTGCGCGGACCGAGCAGCGCTTGATAATCTTCGAGCATGATCTCGCCCCGGTCGTTCACCGGAACGACCCGGATCACGGCACCGGTTTGCTTGGCGACCATCTGCCAAGGGACGATGTTGGCGTGGTGCTCGAGCGTCGACAGCACGATCTCGTCGCCGGGCTGGAAATACTTCGCGCCGTACGTCTTCGCGACGAGGTTGATCCCTTCCGTGGTGCCGCGGACGAAGATGATTTCCTTCGACGAAGCAGCTCCGAGAAAGCCTTGCACTTTCTGGCGCGCAAGTTCGTAAGCGTCGGTCGAGCGCGCCGCGAGGGTGTGCGCGGCGCGATGGATATTCGAATTGTCGTGAGCGTAGAAGCGCGAGATCGAGTCGATCACGGCTTGCGGCTTCTGCGTGGTCGCGGCGTTGTCGAACCACGCGAGCGACTTGCCGTGGATTCGTTGATGCAAGATCGGGAAGTCGGCCCGAATCGCCGCGACGTCGAACGGTCGCGAGCCGCCGTTGGGAACGGAGTTCTGCGAGAAGATGCGGCGCAGAATGTCTTGGTTAGGATCGACGACCGACTCGCCCCCCGGACCGGGTTCTTGCGGGATGTGCGGATTGCGAATTCGCTTCACGAACGCGGCCAGTCCGTCGTAGTTGTTACTCGACGTCGGCGCTTGGTGCGAAGGGCTCGGCGATGTCGATTCCGCAGGAATACCGGTACGGATCGGTTGTTGCGTGCCCGAAGGCTCGCGACCGGAGCCGGCGTGCGGATGGTGTAGGTGCGTGAACGAAGGGTTCGCCGTCGTTGGGTACTGCGTCGTCGGATGTGGTGCCGAAGGGAGCGAGTTCGCTTGCGGCGGCGTATACATCGTCGGCCCGGAGTGCGACGACGGCGAAACTTCCGACGGGGAGTGCTGCGGCGCGCTCGGATTCACAAGCGGCACGATCGTGTGCGGCGGACCCGACGACGGCTGCACGGGAGCGGACTCGGAAGGAACGCCTCCCCGAATCGCTTCTTGAGTGCCGGGATACTCGCGGCTCGAACCGACGTGCGGATGATGCAAATGCGTGAACGAAGGGTTCGTCGTCGACGGATACGGCGACGAGGGGAGCGAGTTCGTCTGCGGCGGCGTATAAACCGTCGGGCTCGAATGCGACGACGGCGACAGTTCGGTCGGCGAATGCTGCGGTGAGGCCGGCTTTGCGGCGACCGATTCAACTCCGGACGCCGACGGCTGCGGCACTTGCGGATTGCGAATCCGACTCACGAACGCCGCCAGGCCGTCGTAGTTGTTCGGGGAGGCCGGCGCCGATTGAGTAGCAGCGACGGGCTTGGAAGGAACGCTCCCTCGAATCGGTTCTTGAGACCCGGAATACTCGTGGCTGGAGCCGGCTTGAGGATGATGCAGATGCGTATACGACGGGTTCGTCGTCGTCGGATACTGCGACGAGGGGAGCGAGTTCGTCTGCGGCGTTGTGTAAGCCGTCGGGGCGGAGTGCGACGATCCCGAGTGCGACTGAGGCGATGCTTCCGACGGCGAATGCTGCGGTGAATTCGGATTCACCAGTGGCCCCATCGAGTGCGACGGCCCCGATGAAGGCAGGCTGGGTTGCGTGTGGACATTCGGCAAGTGCGCTTGAGGATTCGATTGCAATGCGTTCGTCGGCACCGCACTTGCCTGGGCCGAACTTGCCTGCCAAGGACTTGTCGGGATCGGCGGCGCTCCGCTCGGCGCATGCGCTTGCGGAAAGTTGCCGGCATCCGCTTCCGTTTTCGGCGGAATGTGGGAGCCCGGCACTTCGTTGTAAAGCCGCGAAGCGATCTCGGCGATCAGGCTCGGCGTAATTTCGTGCATCGTACGTCTCTCTCGCTTCCGCTGCGACTTCGCAAGCAACTTCCGTTACCGGCCCGACCTTCGCTGCGGCTGCGGGCTAAATGCCCGAGCCGTCTTGAAAGCCGGAGCGCACGCCGTGTTCGTAGTCGTGGTAGTAGCCGACTTCGACGTTCTCCAGCACGGCCAACGCATCGTCGGTGAGCACGGCGCACGAGAAGTAGAGGGTGAGCAAGTAGCTGGCGACGCCGAGGCTATCGAGCCCCATGAGCCGTGCGGAGAGGCTCGGCATGATCTCGCCGGGAATGCCCGCTTGATGCAAACCGACGACCCCTTGATCGGCCTCGCCGGTGCGAAGCAGCAAGATGCTCGTCGTCCCGAACCATTGGTTGCCGGAGTACCGGCTCTTCATTTCCAGCTTGTCGCACGGCACGATCGGCACGCCGCGCCATAAGATCACCGGGGTGCCGAACAAGTTCATCGTCACCGGCGGCACGCCGCGCCAGGTGCATTCGCGCTCGAAGGCCGCGATAGCTTTCGGATGGGCCAAGAAGAAGGCCGGCTTCTTCCAAACCAAGGCCAGCAATTCATCGAGATCGTCCGGCGTCGGGGCGCCGTAACGGGTGCTGATGCGCATCGACGGGTCGACCGAGTTGATGAGCCCGAACTTCTTCGAGTTGATCAGGTCCCACTCTTGGCGCTCTTTGATCCCTTCGATCGTGAGCCGCATCTGTTCTTGCAGTTGATCATACGGGCCGTTGTAAAGATCGGAGACACGCGTATGCACACGCACCACGGTCTGCACGGCCGAAAGCGAATACTCGCGCGGGTGCGACGAATAATCGACGAACGTTTCCGGGATTTCGACGTTTTCCGCGAAGCCCGAGACGAGGTCGATATTGCGCTCGCCGTAGCGATTGACGGTCGAGGCGAGTTCTTGATGTTCGGCGATGGCGCGACGGAAGTCCTCGATCAGGTTCGGATTCTCGGCGAGCGTCGTGTCGAGGTCTTTGCGCGACAAGGTGAGCAGCACGCAAGGAGTGATCGTGCGAATCGTGACTTCCGACGGCTTATCGGAAACCAGATCGGACTCGCCGAAGAATTCTCCTTCGCTCAAGAGCGCGAGCCGGAGATCGGAGCCGTGAACCCCTTTGCTCAAGACTTCGACTTGCCCGAGCGCGATGACGAAGAACTTGTTGCCGTCTTCCCCTTCGCCGATGAGTTTATTGCCGAGCGAGACTTCTTCGG
The DNA here is from genome assembly GCA_021413845.1 of Planctomycetia bacterium. NCBI lineage: Bacteria > Pseudomonadati > Planctomycetota > Planctomycetia > Planctomycetia bacterium. The sequence continues at coordinate 22,540 of JAIOPP010000069.1, forward strand.
TCTTGAAGCGGCTCGTCATCCGGCCGATGATCGAGTCGGAAAGCTTCGAGAACAACGGCACGCTCCGGAGCGATTCCGGCGCGAACGAGCCGATGCCGTCGGAGACGTCGACGCCGATCCGGTCGGCTTTCGAGAGCTCGACCTTCGTCCGGTTCACGCGATAGGTGCCGCCGTCGACTTGCACCCAAGGAAGCATGCTCAACACCCAGCGGGGTGTGATCGACATCATCTTCGGGGTCGTCTTGGTCGTGTTCGCCAGATTGCGAGCCACGGATGTCGTCACGCTACGTTGCAACAAGTTGTCGGACATAATGCATCCTTAAAGACTGTCGAAGCTTGGATCGCCCAACATCGGCGCGCACCGCCGATGGAAATCGAACATTGTGGGGGCCGCTAGCTCCCGGTGGACCGGTAAGCAAAGCTCACGAATCGAAAATGCCTCGTCTGCCGTGACTGGCTCGACCTGAATGAAGGCTAGGCCCCCCGCAAGGGCGACGCAGCTTAACTAGATGGTGTAGGCTACCCGCTTGCTTATGAAAGTCAAGTTATGCCGCCGCGATCGACATCCGATCCAGCGAAAACTAACATCAGACTCATAATGACCCGCGCATCCCACCTCGACTTCTCCGCCCCAAGTCCTATCGTCGCAAGACGTTTGATCGGCTGGAAGCTGCTTGTCGACGGCGCCGGGGGCCCGATCGTCGAGACCGAGGCCTACGATCACGAAGACCCGGCCTCGCATAGCTTCGGCGGACCGACGAAGCGCAACGCCTCGCTGTTCGGCCCGCCCGGCCGCATTTACGTCTATCGCTCCTACGGCATCCACTGGTGCCTGAACTTCGTTTGCTGCGAAGCAGGGCACGGTGCCGGAGTGCTGATCCGAGCCTTAGAGCCGACGACACGGCTCGACCTGATGCGCAGCCGGCGCGGTGTCGACGACGAACGCCGACTTTGCTCCGGTCCCGGCAACGTTTGCCAAGCGCTAGGGATTACACACGCCCACGATGGTCTGTCGCTCGACTCCGCGCCGTTTCAATTGCTGCCGCCGCAGAAGCGAGCCCCGGTCGTCGTAGGTCCTCGCATCGGCATCACGAAGGCGATCGAACTGCCGTGGCGCTTCGGACTGCGCGATTCGAAGTTCGTGAGCCGACCGTTTCGATGAGCACACGGAAACGAACGGACGCCTAGCTCAAGCAATGCGTGCCGTGCGTGATCGCGCCGCCGGCGCGAAGTGCGGCAGCCACGAATACGGCCTCGGCGATTTCGGCTTCGGTGCAACCGGCGGCCTTGGCCTGCTTGTTGTGAATCTCGATGCAATACGCGCATTGCGTCGTCATGGCGACGGCGATCGCGATCAGTTCCTTCGTCTTCGCCGGAATCGCGCCGTCGGCCATCGCCGCATTATTGAACGCCAGAAACGACTTCCATGTTTCCGGAGTGAGCTGATCGTACTTGCCGAGTTTCTTCAGATTGTTCGAGTCGTACATTGCATATCGCCTGGGATTAAACACTCATCGCTGGAGAAACATCTACGAACTCATCGAGCCGATCTGCGCCGGCAGCTTCTACTGCGCGGGCACCACCTCGAACTTCAACTTCGCCGGCCGAGCGGCGGCGCGAATCTTCTCGTCGGCTTCGAGCGTCTGCTTCGCTAGGTCCGCGATCGTGGCTTGGTGTTCGGCACTGCCGGTATCTTGGGCCGCTTTGGAAAGCGTTCGCCACCTTCCTACCAAGCCCGCCTTAGAGCCGATTGCTTGATAGATGGCCCGAGTTTGCGCGAGGAGTGCGTTCGGCTTTTCGCCTGCGGAAGCGACGTTATGAATCGGAGCCGTCAAGTTGACCCCTTGTTCCAAAGCTTCCTGCGTAAACGATCCGCCGAGCGGCACGCCGTTGATCTTGATCGTATAGCTGCCGGCCTTCAATCCTTTCACCTGCAACAGATATCGGCTCATCGCTTCGATCGTCGGATTGAGCGCAAGCACATCGACTGTGCCGTCGGGAATCGGAAACGGCAGACTTTCATCGAGCCGCTCGAAGTTAAGCTTGCCGTCTTCCAGCTTAAGGTTGTCGACCTGACAACCTTTCGCCTCGACGAGCTTGCCCCCGGCGTCGACGACCACGCTGCTGACGAAGCCTTCGGCCCCGAGAGCTTGCAGCAATTCGGCGGCCATCATCAGTTGTCCGTTAGGGCCTGGGTGAACCGGATCTCCCTGCATCGAAATCGGTTGTCGCGATCTTTTCGCTTGGGCGTCTATGAAACTTCGGAGATGTTCCACGCCGTCGGTCTTCCCTTCCGCGACGATCGCCGCCAGGAACGGCTTCGTGTTCGCCAGCACCTCATCCGGCTTGTTCTTCGCCCACAGACCGACCAAGGGATGGAACTGATCGGCATACGGAACCTTCTGCTCCGCCGCGAGCTCTTTCAAAGCGAGTGCGTATTCATCTAATCGCTTGTTCTGGGTCTTCGTCGTCGGCGGAGCCGTGCCGTCGTTCACAGGGCTGGCCGACAACAGGACCGGCCGCGCTTGAATCGAACGAATTCGCTCGAGCATCGTTTTCATGTTGGTGATGAACTTATCGGTCGGAGTCCCCCCTTGATCGTTCATTCCCAGCTCGACCGAAACGACCGTCGGCTTCCAGCCCGCGATGTCGTAGTCGAAGCGAGCAAGCGTCGTGGGGATCGTGTGCCCGCCGACGCCCGAATTGCGAAAACCGAACTCCAAGTTCGGATAGCGAGCAAAGCAAAACGCTTCGAAATAGTTCGAGTGCTGATGCTGGGCCGTAATGCTGTCGCCCGCCATGACCCAAAGATCGCCGTCTTTCAACGGAAACTCGGCACTCGCCGGAGCCGCACCAAACAAAAACGATAAACCGATCAAAACCGAAGCAAGGCAATTACGGCGCGGCATGGCTGAAACTCCGAGAACACGATCACCACGGCTCGGATTCTCGTCTCCCTCGCTGCCGATTGCAAGTTCGCAGCCGACGACCAAAAGACTCCGATCTCGCGTTGCCGCCGCGGAATAAAAGATTTTGTTTCGTCAAGAAAGTCGTGTAGAACAACGGCGAGCCACACTTCTTCCTACACGAGGGCGCTATGAAAATCGGAAATGCGATCATCGGTTTAGCGGTCGTTTGCATGTTTCAGGCTTCGCTCTTAATGGCCGACATTGCCCCTTCGCCGACCGATATCCCGGACGGCAAGAGCACGGCTTCCTTAGAAGTGAAAATCGACAAGACGAAGGACGTCTCCTTCCTCCGCATCTCGCGCTCCGCTCTCCGCGACGCAGGGCTCGACATTCCCGAGACGGGCACGAAAAAGACCGGTGCTTGGACGCCGAGCACGCAACGCAGCATCGTCGCCGCGCTCGCCATGTCGTTGGGCATCGCCGGTGTTTTTTTGGTGCGCAAGAAGCGCGGCGCGGCGATCGCGGTCGCTCTCGTTGCCGGCGCCGTCGTGGGAACGTTGGGCGTGCAGGCTTGGGCCGCTCCGCAACACGATCCGAACACCGTCAGCCCGACGCACAATCACAACGGCACCGTCGTGATCGAGTTTACGGACGGCGACGAGGGGGGCGTAAGCTTAACGATCGGCACGAAACCTTTGCCGAAGTATCGACGAGTCCTGCCGCCGAACCAGTAACTCGCCTCCGCAAGGCGTGTCGTAATCGCAGCCCGCTGGTTTAAGCTTCGCTTCCTTTGAGCGTACCGCCGATGAGCACATCGCCGATCAGCGCTATTCCAAGCTCCGCCACGACCGACTTCGTCGGTCGTTCGGCGGCGCTGGCGATGTTGCTCGTCGCCATGGGCTTCGCGCTTCTGGCGGGCTACGCTCCGCTCGGCGTTTCGATCGTCACCGTGTTCCTCTTCGCCGGCCCGCACAACTGGTTCGAGGCGCGCTATTTCCTCACGCGCATGCCGCCGCGCTGGGGTGCGCTACGAGGCTACTTCATCACCGGCATCGCCGGCGTCGTGGCGCTAACCTTGGGCTTCGCTTCGCTGCCGTGGCTCGCGCGGATGAACCATTGGGACCGCGAGGCGTGGAACGTTGCGATCGCCGTTTGGAACACGGCGCTCGTGCTGTGGATCGTCGCCCTGGCGACCATGCGTGCCCGCACGAATCCGCGCCGCGATTGGAGCGGGCTGCTGCCGCTGGCCGGCGGCCTGATCGCGTTGGCATGGCTCTGGCCGTTCGCTTGGGATCTCGGTTTGGTCTATCTGCATCCGCTCGTCGCGCTTTGGTTTCTCGATCGCGAGCTCGGTCGGCAACGCTCCGAGTGGCAACGCGCGTACCGTCGCATGCTGACGATCGTGCCGATCTGCCTCGGGCTCTTATGGTGGCGCCTCGCCGACACGGCCGATCTGCCCGGCATCGATGCCCTCTCGGCACGGATCACGCATCACGCCGGCGCGGGAATTCTATCGGGCGTGTCGAGCCGATTGCTGGTGGCGATGCATGTCTTTCTCGAGTCGCTGCATTACGCCGTCTGGTTGTTGGCGATTCCGCTGGTGACGGCACTGGCGGCTCCGTGGCGCATCGACCGGATTCCGCTGGCACACCGAGGCCGATTCTTTCGCAACCTCGTCGCGGGGATCCTCCTCGCCGGCGCTGCGATCGTCGTCGTGTTTTGGGCGGGCTTCCTGACCGATTACCCACTTACGCGCGATATCTATTTCACCGTCGCCATGCTGCATGTGTTGGCTGAGGTTCCCTTTTTGCTACGGCTGCTTTGAGCGCCAGTTCGACTTTCCGGGAGACGGTCGATTGCCGGACGCATCGCGATTGTGGCTGTTTCTCCCGCTCGGCTATTTGCTCACCGTGGCGATCGAGTTGCCGGTGCTACGGCTGCTGCTTTCGCGTCGGCATACGACTCAGCTGTGCGTCGTCGCCGGATTTTGGCTCACCGCCGTCACGTATCCGATCGTGGTCGTCGCGCTGCCGCTGGCGCTGGGGCCGTACGTCTCGCGAGGCATCTACCTCGCCATCGCAGAGACGTTTGTGCCGCTGGCGGAGTGTGTGCTATTTTACTTCGCCTATGTAAAGCCCCTGCCTCGCAACGCCGCCGCGACCCGGCGCGACTGCGCTGCGATCGTCTTGGCGAACTTAGCATCGTTCGGCTGCGGCGAACTGTTCTGGTATCTGCGGAGCACGGCTCACTAGCTCGTTAGGCACTCTCACGATTCGCCGGAGCGACTTCTTCGTAGAACGGGTAATCGGTGTAGCCCCGTCGTCCTCCGTCGTAGAACGTCGTGCGATCGTAGGCATTGAGCGGCAGACCGTGCTGAATCCGCTTCGGCAAGTCGGGATTGGCGATGAAGTGCCGCCCGAAGACGACGAGATCGGCATCCCCTTGTTCGACGATCGCCTCAGCCCCTTCCGGTTCGAAACCGCCGGCAGCGAGGATCGTGCCGTGGAAGATTTTCCGCAGCTGCGCCGCAGCGACCGGCGCGAGCCCTTCCTCGGTGACTTCCGAACCGACGATGCGCGGCTCGACGAGATGAAGATATGCGAGGCCGAACCGATTCAACTGCGCGGTGACATAGCCGAACGTCGCAAGCGGGTCGCTATCCGACATGCCGGCCCAACGGCCGCTCGGCGCGAGCCGCACGCCGACCCGATCGCCTCCCCAGACCGACGCCAATGCCGCAGTGACTTCAAGCAGGAAGCGAGCCCGATTTTCGACGGACCCGCCGTAGGCATCGGTTCGCTTGTTGGTGCCGTCTTGCAGGAATTGATCGACGAGATAACCGTTGGCTCCATGCAGCTCGACGCCGTCGAAGCCGGCCGCTTTCGCACGCTCGGCACCACGACGATAGTCTTCGATGATGCCGGCGATTTCTTCGAGCTCGAGGGCCCGCGGCGGCGAAACCGGAACCCAACCTGCGGAAGTTTTGGCGACACCTTCGTAAGGAACCGCCGAAGGAGCCATCGGCGGAACACCGCCCGTCATGTCGACATGCGACTGCCGCCCGACATGCCATAGCTGTAGAAAGATGCGACCTCCCCGGGCATGCACTGCGCTCGTCACTTTCTTCCAGCCGGCGATTTGCTCGTCGGCGTAGATACCCGGCGCACCGTAATAGCCTCGACCGGTGATCGAGATGGGGGTCGCTTCGGCGATGAGCAACCCGCCGGCCGATGCCCGCTGTCCGTAGTATTCGGCCATGAGATCGTTCGGGAGATCGCCCGGCTGATCGGATCGCAAACGGGTAAGAGGCGCCATCACCACCCGATGGGCTAGCTTGTAAGGGCCTACTTGGACCGGCATGAATAGGCTGGATTCCGTTTGCGTCGACATGACGAACCTCCCTGCGAAAACGATGTGTGCGGTTGTTTGTGTGCCGGTAATAACACCGGCCTCGAAAGGGAATACCGGGCTCGCACGACGATCTAACACGCTTCGCGAAATTTTTTCGCGTGAAGAATGTTGAAGCGACGTAAACGCCCCGATTCAGTGAATTCGAGTGAATTCGGCGGAGTTTTTCTTTTTTGTTCCCCGGTTTTCGTAAGGTTTCGCTAACCGGCCGGTATTTCTCGTTGGGAACCGTCTCTTCTCAACGCAGTGCGATATCGGAGCTCCGGCCATGTGGATCGTCAAACTTGCCTTACGGCGTCCTTATACCTTCGTCGTCATGGCGATGTTGATCGTCGTGCTCGGGGCGACGTCGATCAACCAGATGCGAACCGATATCTTTCCGGAAATCGACATTCCGGTCGTGAACGTCATTTGGACGTTCAAGGGAATGGAGACGAACGAGCTCGAACGCCGGATCACGACCTACAGCGAATACGCGTTCACCTCGAACGTGACCGACATCAAGCGGATCGAGTCGCAAACGCTCAACGGCGTCGCGGTGATCAAGATCTTCTTTCACCCGAGCGTCGATATCGCCACGGCCCTCTCGCAAGTCACTTCGGCGAGTCAAGCGATTCGCGCTTTGATGCCGCCGGGCGTGCAGCCGCCGATCATCATTCGCTTCAATGCTTCGAGCGTGCCGATTCTGCAGATCAGCTTGAGCAGCGAAACGATGTCGGAGGAAGAGGTCTACGACTACGGGCTCTACGTGCTCCGCACGCAGCTTTCGACCGTGCAAGGGCTCACGATGCCGACCCCCTACGGCGGCCGCGAGCGGCAGGTGATGGTCGACATCGACCCGCAAATGCTCCAAGCCAAAGGGATCTCGCCGAAAGAGGTCGCCGACGCGATCAGCGCCTACAACTTGGCCTCGCCGACCGGCGTCGCGCGGATCGATACGCATGAATATCCCGTCACTCTCAACAACACCCCGCTGACGCCGGCGAGCTTCAACGACATTCCGATCAAAGTCGTCGGCGGGGCGACGATCTATATGCGCGACGTCGCACAAGTGCGCGACGGGAGCCAAGCGCAGAGCACGATCGTGCGCCGCAACGGCGTTCGCGGCGCGCTCGTTACGCTGCTCAAGAACGGCAACGCTTCCACGCTCGAGATCGTGAACCGAGTGAAAGAGATGCTGCCGGAGATTCGTGCGGCCGCGCCGGCGAACCTTAAGATCGATCTGCTGTTCGATCAATCGTTGTTCGTCACCGCGGCGATTCACGGCGTGATCGTCGAAAGCATCATCGCCGGTTTGCTCACCGCCGCGATGATTCTCCTGTTTCTCGGCAGCTGGCGAAGCACGCTCATCGTCGCGGTTTCGATTCCGCTGGCGATCCTATCTTCGATCACGATGCTGTACCTGCTCGGGCATTCGCTCAACGTGATGACCCTCGGCGGCTTGGCGCTCGCGGTCGGCATCTTGGTCGACGATGCGACGGTCGAGATCGAAAACATCCATCGCAACGTCGGCCTCGGCAAACCGCTGCGCCAAGCGATTCTCGACGGGGCCATGCAGATCGCCGGGCCGACGTTCGTTTCCACGCTGACGATCAGCATCGTCTTCGTCTCCGTGTTGTTTCTCGACGGCGCGCCGAAGTACTTATTCACGCCGCTGGCGTTGGCCGTGGCCTTCGCGATGCTCGCGTCGTATCTGCTTTCGCGGACGATCGTGCCGACGATGGTCGACTACTTGCTTCCCGCCGAGCTCGCGCATCATCACGATGCTGCCGCACAGCAAGGTCGCTTCGCACGCTTGCATGCCGCGTTCGAGCGGAGCTTCGAGCGGTTTCGCGAACGGTACGTGGCGCTGCTCGAATGGAACTTGAATCATCGCCGAACCGTATTCCTCGTGTTCGGCGCGATGGTCGCGACCGGCTTGCTCGTCCTCCCTTGGGTCGGGCGGGATTTCTTCCCGACCGTCGATACGGGCCAATTCCGCCTGCATGTTCGGGCACCAGCCGGAACGCGCGTCGAGCAGACGGAGCGCCACTTCGGCGACGTCGAAAAGGTCATTCGCGAGCTCATTCCCAAAGACGAAGTGGAGCTCGTGCTCGACAACATCGGCTTGCCGAATCGAACCTATGCGATGGCGTTCGGCGACAGCGCGACGACGGGCATGGCCGACGGTGAGATTCTGGTCGCGCTCGCGCATCACCGCACCCGTTCGACGCCCGAGTATATCGCGAAGCTGCGCGAAGAACTGCCGAAGCGCTTCCCGCAATTGACGTTCTTCTTTCAGCCGGCCGATATCGTGAGCCAGATCCTCAACTTCGGCTTGCCGGCTCCGATCGACATTCAGATCGCCGGGCTGAACAAGAAGGAAAACTATGCGATGGCGACCGAGATCGCCGAGCGAATTAAGACGATCCGCGGCGTCGAAGACGTGCATCTGCATCAAGTGATGAACGTGCCGAAGCTTCACATCGACGTCGACCAAACTCGGGCCGGCGAGCTCGGACTAACGCAACAAGACGTCGCCAACAGCGTGCTCGTTTCTCTTTCCGGCAGCGGTCAGGTGCAGCCCAATTATTGGGTCGACCCGAATATGGGAATCTCGTATCTCGTCGAAACGCGCACGCCGATCCACCGGCTCGATAGCGTCGACGCCCTCGGCGGCCTGCCGCTGACGTCGCGCAAGAATCCCGGTTTGCAACTCCTCTCCAACGTGGCGAACATCTCACGCGGCGTTACGGCGGAAGTCGCGAACCACACGAACGTCCAACCGACCTACGATGTCTATGCCAACGTGCAGGGGCGCGACCTCGGCAGCGTCGCGGGCGAGATCCATCGCGTGCTCGAGGAGTATCGCGCCAAGCTTGCTCCGGGAAACACGATCGCGCTGCGCGGCCAAGTCGAAAGCATGGAGTCGGCGTTTATCCGACTCGGCTTAGGGATCGTGTTCGCGGCGCTCTTGGTTTATCTCTTGATGGTGGTCAATTTCCAGAGCTGGCTCGATCCGTTCATCATCATCACGGCTCTGCCGGGTGCGTTGGTGGGAATCGTCTGGTCGCTCTATCTCTGGCACACGACGTTCAGCGTGCCGGCGATGATGGGGGCGATCATGTCGATCGGCGTCGCCACGGCCAACAGTATCTTGCTCGTCACGTTTGCCAACGAAGTACGCGGCGAAGGGAAATCGGCCTTCGACGCCGCTCTGGAAGCGGGGAAGACTCGTATGCGTCCGGTGTTGATGACAGCTGCGGCGATGATTATCGGCATGCTGCCGATGTCGCTCGGCCTCGGCGAAGGGGGAGAGCAAAACGCCCCACTCGGACGGGCGGTGATCGGCGGACTGTTGCTCGCCACGTTCACCACACTGCTGTTCGTACCGGTCGTTTACAGCATCTTACGCCGCAAAGAACGGGCCCCTGAAATGGTGATCGAGTAGGACGGTTCGAGTAGGGGAGTTATCCAGTGAATCGTCCGCTGTTTCGATTTTGATGTAAGACTCGTCGCCGCGGCCGGTATTCCCAGTAGAGTCCGATGAATTTGCAGCCGTAAGGAGATTTCAGCCATGTCTGCCGCGACCCTCACCTCGCACCACGACGCGTTCCGTGAAGCTTCCGATCTGAAGCAGACCGTGCGAGACGCACTGGCCTTCGCCGATCAAATGAACGATCGATCGGAGCAGGTCGATCGGCTCACACCGCCGGGCTCGAACAAACCGGCAGGATCCTTCGGCTGGAAGACCTTGGCCGGCGTCTTGGTCGTCGCGGTCGTCGTCTTGCTGCAACCTTGGAAGCTGCTGCATTCCGAAACCATCGCGGCAACGGGTACGGAAGCCGCCGCGGTCAAGACCGTGAAGATCGATCGACCTTCTCCCGCGGCGACTTCCGAAGTCGTGTTGCCCGCCACGCTCCGTCCTTGGCAAACCACGACGCTCCATGCTCGCGTGAGCGGCTACCTCACCGCTTGGCATAAGGATCTCGGCGCGAAGGTGAAGGCCGGCGAAGTCCTTGCCGAAATCGAAACGCCGGAGCTCGACCAAGAGCTCGCCGAAGGAGAAGCGACGGCGATGGAATCGCTCTCGGCGGTCGTGCAAGCGAAGGCCGAGCGACAGGAAGCCGAAGCCGAGCTGAACGTCGCCGAAGCGCAACTGAATCGGGCCCGTGCCGATGCCGAGCTCGCGATCAGCCAGCTTGGTCGCCGCGAACGGCTGCTCGTCTCCAGCGCAATCTCGCAAGAAGAATACGATACGTTCCAAAAACAAGTCGAGGCCCGCAACGCCGATGTCGCCGCGGCGCAAGCCGACGTCGCACGTCGTCGCACCGGTCTGTCGACGAAAGCCGCGATCATCGAAGCTCGCGAAGCCGCGGCCAAGAGCCGGCAAGCGAACGTCGAACGATTGAAGGAGACGCTGCGATTCAAGAAGATCGTCGCCCCGTTCGACGGCATCGTCACGGGCCGCTCGGCCGAAGTCGGCATGCTGGTGACGGCCGGCAAGGAAGCGTTGTTCGTCGTCGAAGACATGACCCGCATTCGCGTGCAGGTGAACGTGCCGCAAGCGTATGCCGTGCAAACCGGCCGAGGCACCTCGGCCCTGGTCCGTATTCCTGAAGCTGCGCTTTCGACGACCGGCACCGTGACTCGAACTTCCGAATCGGTCGATGCCGCGAACCGCACGATGCTCGCCGAGATCGAGCTCGACAACACGACGCTTCGCTTCCAGCCCGGCAGCTACGTGCAAGTCACCTTCACCGCAAAGCAAAGCGGCACCGCCTGGACGATTCCCGCGAACACCTTGCAGATGCGGGTCGAAGGTCCGCATGTGGCCGTCGTGAACGCGAAGAACGAAGTTGAGATCAAGCGGGTCGAGCTCGGCCGCGACCTCGGTCGGCGGATCGTCATTAATGCCGGCGTGCGAGGGGATGAACGCTTGATCGTCAATCCCGACGAAGAGCTGCGTAACGGGCTCGTCGTACAGGTAGCGCCATCGGCACCGGTCGGCGACGAAATCGCGCAACGGACGAATCAATCCGGTGAGTAAGCCTCGAAAACCATCACGTCGGCTGGCATGTCGACACTCGGAAAACCAAGCGTCGGGTAAAAAAATGAAACTTCTCGGCGACAGCACACACGCCCCAAATCTTCGTTCGCCCGCGGCAGGCCATCGTCCGCACGACGCCGAACGCGTATCATGGGTAACGACGCAGCCGAGCACGACCGCGGCCACGGGGCCCGGCGCGGCGAACGGACTTTTGGGTTCCCACGATGCCCGTAGACGACTCACCCCTGACGCGAGCCAGCCTCTTGGTTCAGTTGCGCGACGCAACGAATCACGAAGCGTGGCACGAGTTCGTTCGGCTCTACAGTCCGATCGTGTACGGCTTCGCGCGCAAGCGGGGTCTGCAAGACGCCGACGCGGCCGATCTGATGCAAGACGTGATGCGCTCGGTATCGACTGCGATCGGTCGGCTCGACTACGATCGTCGACAAGGAATGTTCCGCGGCTGGCTCTTCACGATCACGCGCAACAAGATCTTCAATCTACTTTCGTCGCGCCGTACGCATCCGCAAGCATCCGGCGACGCGGTGACGAATCGCTTGCTCGAATCGCATCCGGAAGCGAGCGACGGGGCCGACGATTGGGAAATGGAATACCAGCGGCGCCTCGCGTCCTTGGCGATGGAGCGAATCAAAAGTGAGTTTCAAGAAAACACCTGGCAGGCCTTCCGACTAACCGCGGTCGAAGGCATCGCGGCGGCCGAGGCGGCGAAGCAAGTCGGCATGTCGGCCGGCGCCATCTACGTCGCGAAGAGCCGCGTGCTCGCGCGACTCAAAGAAGAAGTCGACGTGCTGCGACGACAGGAGGAAAGCTAAGATGAAAGCCGACACGAAATGCCCGCAAACCGACGAACTTCAGCGATTGCTGAACGATTCGCTTCCCGGCGAGCGCCGCGATGAATGCATCCAACACATGGACGACTGCGGCTGCTGCCAAGAAAAGTTGGAGCAAATCGCCGTTGAAGGAACGAACCTTTCGCAGCTCGTCGAGCATCTGAACACGGCCGAACCGATGGCGACGTCGGCCTACTGGCCCGCCCTGAAATCGCTCGACACGGAGTTGCCGCCGGTCACGCCGAAAGACACTCCGACCCGGACGCGCGAGCTCTCGCTCAGCTTCCTCCAGCCGGCAAGCGACAGCGCCTATCTCGGCCGGCTCGCGCAGTTCGATGTGATGCGGGTCATCGGGCGCGGCGGCATGGGGCTCGTGCTCGAAGCCTTCGACTCGCGCTTGCAGCGGCACGTTGCGCTCAAGGTGCTCGATCCGGAACTCGCGTCCGACGACATTGCGCGGCAACGCTTTTGCCGCGAGTCGCGCGCGGCCGCTTCGATCTCGCATGAGAACGTCGTCGCCGTGCATCAAGTCGAAAAGTCGGGCGAGCACGGACTGCCGTATATCGTGATGCAGCTCATCTCCGGCGAATCGCTCGAGCAGCGGCTGGCCCGCGATAAGAAACTTCCGCTCCGCGAGATCGTGCGAATCGGCATGCAAGCCGCACACGGCCTCGCCGCCGCGCACGCACAAGGCTTGATCCATCGCGATATCAAGCCGGGCAACATCCTCTTGGAGCCGCCGCACGATCGGGTCAAGCTCACCGACTTCGGCCTGGCCCGCGTGGAAGAAGACGTGAAGCTCACGCGCACCGGCTTCGTCAGCGGCACGCCGTTGTACATGGCACCCGAGCAAGCGCTCGGCGAAGACGCCGATCCGCGCTCGGACCTTTTCAGCCTCGGGGCGATCCTTTACGAAATGTGCGCCGGCCGGCCCCCTTTCACCGGCAACTCGGCGCTGATGATCTTAAAGCAGATCACGGATACGAAGCATGTGCCGCTCCGCGAGCTCAATCCGCAAATTCCGGATTGGTTCGCCGCGACCATCGATCACCTGCTCGAGAAGAAGCCGGCGAACCGGATCCAAACGGCCACCCAGCTCGCCGAGTTGCTCGACTTCCAATGGGCCCTGCTGAAGACGACGTCGGACGATGTGCCGACGGTCTGCCAGATCGAACAGCGCAAGCTCGTCGTGCGCAATCGCTGGATCGCCGGTGGCATCGGTGCGACGTTCCTCGCGTTCGGCATCCTCGGCGGCATGTGGTTCAACCACCGCGGAGATCGCGCGCCGGTTCCGGTTTCCTCGGCCGAGCCGGTCGCCGTGCTCAGTGCGAACGCCGGCGCAGTCTGGTCCGTCGCGTTCGACGCCGCCGGCAAGACCGCGGCGATGGCCGTGGAAGACGGCTCGGTTCGCTTGTGGGACGTCCCGACGCAGAGCGTGAAGGCTTCTTGGAGCGCGCATCGTGGATTCGTCTGGGGAGTCCACTTCCTGCCCGACGACGAAACGCTCGTCACCGCCGGCGACGAAGGGCTCATCAAGCTCTGGAAGCGCGCGGAACCCGAGCCCTACCGGACGTTCGAGCACTCGAACGCCGTCCGCAGCATTGCGTTCTCGCGCGATCGACGGATGTTCGCCGGCGACCGCGGCGGAGGCCTTCGCGCTTGGTCGCTCGAAGCGCCTGCGACCGGCAGCGGAGCAGCCGGCGCGACCAAGCCCTTGGCCGAAGCCAAGCAAGCCGGCGCGTTGTTCGCCGTGGCGATCTCGCCCGACGACAAGACGATCGCCACCGGCGGCAGCGATAAGGTCGTTCGCTTGTGGAACGCGCAGGACCTCACGCCGAAACTCACGCTCGAAGGTCATGCCGGCCCGATCTACGGCCTGGCGTTTCATCCCGACGGTCGGCGGCTCGTCTCCGTCGGATGGGACAAAGCGGTGCATGTGTGGGACGCCGCCGCAGGCATGGCCGTGAAGAGTTGGGAAGGGCACACGATGGATATCTGGTCCGTCGCCTATTCGCCCGACGGCTCGAAGCTGGCGACCGGCGGAGCCGACGGCGCCGTGAAACTTTGGGACGCCGAAACCGGAAAACTTCTCGCAACCTATCTCGGTCACGGCAACTCGGTACATACCGTCGCGTTCAACAACGCCGGCACGCAACTCGCCTCAGGCGGCCGCGATGGGGCGGTGCGCGTTTGGAAGATCGAATAGCTTAGCCGGTCAGCAAGCTTAACCGGTCAGCTGCTTAGCTGGTCAATTGCGCGATCTTGTCGCCGACTTGTTGAATCACCGTCTCGAGGCTGCCCGGCGCCACGACCGCGATCTGCTCTTGATAGATGCCCCGGCCGTAGGTCGGGCGATCGGGGAAGTAGCCCGGCTGCCAATCGTTGGAGATCGTGGCGACGATGAGGGTGAACTTCGGGAAGCGCTTGCGCAATTCGATCTGGAGCATCTGGTAAAGCTCGCCCGGCGCCACGACCCAGAGCAAGCCGCCGGTGCGCGCGATCGATACCGTGTAAGGAAACGTTTTGCCCGTCGGCAGCGACGACAGCTTATTGAGCTGTCGCGTCATCCGCTCGGCGCGGGCCCGAGCCTCGCGCAAGGCCGCGTCGTCTTTCGCCGCGCGGGCCTTCTCTTCCGCGGCCTTCCAATTCGCCAAGTCGCGCTTCGTGTCCTCGATCGTCGGCAAGTCGGGCCGGTAGTCGATCGGAATCAGCACGTCTTGAAATTTCCATCGTTCGTTCGCCGTCGCAGCGGCCGGATCCAGCGGCGTATCTTTCCAAACACCGAGCGTCGCGCCGGAAACGACCGGGCCCGTGTAGACGAACTTCGTCCCCGCCGGCGGCATCGCTTCGAGAATGGCGAGGGTCGCATAACCGAGCTGCCGGCCGTTGCGATCGGCCGTCGCCACGTCGCCGACGAACCCTTCGCGCGGTCCCAAGTCGCCCGAGGCCCCTTGGATGAAGAAACACGGCGCAGCGCCGGTCGCCCCTTCGACCGTTTCTCGCAGCGCACCGATATAGTCGGGACTCACGAGCGTGTTCTGCCAGGCGAGGGTCGTCGGATGGCACGCGTAGTTGACGAGCGTACCGATCGTGCGCCCGGGTTTCCCCTCGTTGTCGACCAACGTCAGGCGACCGACGACCAACGTGTCGTCGGCAAGCCCTGCGGCATGAAAACCGCAGACGAATTGCTTGCTGCCGGCGTCGAACCCGTCGCGATGCGCGGCCAAGCTCGAACGACCTGCCGTGCAGACCAACGTCGCCGGCTTCGCCGCGGTGAGCGCCTGCTCGGCGCAGCGCGCCGTGCGCATCGTCATCTCATCCAAATACGGGCCGATCATGTCTCCGCCGGGAAGATCGGCGCGCGAGCGGGCCATGAAGCCTGCGCCGTGCGTATGCGACAGGCAGACATGCACCTGGGCCGAAGGAATTCCGGTCGCGTGGCCGGCCGCCTCGCGCAGTGCGTCCATCGCGGCTCGTTCGAGAATGCAATGATCGAGCGCGAGCATCAGCAGGGCATCGCCCGCGGTGCCGCAACCGCGCGGCTGCAGCCAGAGGGCCGTCGCCGTGATCGGGCGATGGATGCCGGTCGAGCGATCGTGAATCGCCGCGCCCCACATGCGATGATACATCCCGACCGGCGGGGTAATGTCGACGCGGGCGACTCCCGCGATCAGCCGCGCTTGCGATGCGATGTAAGGTTCCATGTCAGGCCCCGATCCGTTCCGCCGGCAAGGCGGCTTGAAGAAGTTGAAACAAGCGATCGACCTCGGCAGCCGTTTCGGAGTCGAGTTCCCAGGCGTGCGGTGTGCGACGACGAGCGTCGGCGAAAAGGCCGCGCTTCACGAGCAAGTATTTTTCGATCGCCAGAAAGCCGTCGAGCCCGGCTTGCAATTGCAACGCGACGATCGCGCAGATCGGAAAATAGAGGCGATACGTTGCGGCTTCGTCGCCCCGCTCGAGCGCGCGCCAGAGTGCGACGATCCCGTCGAGCAGATCGACGCCGGGCATCGTACCGGCGATGCCGCGCCGATAGCTGTCGACCAGATGAATCCCCCCGGAGCCTTCGAAGATGCGCGCCCGGCCGCCCGTCGCATCGCGGAGCGCCGAAAGATTCGGGCCGATCGGCGAAGCCTCGGGCTTGAAGAGAATCTTCTCCTCGCCGTAGCGCGCGAGCAGCAACTCGTACACCGCGAGCGGAATCGCTTGGCCGACATAGCCGGAAGCGTCTTGCACGATGATCGGCAATGAGATCGCGTCGGCCAGCGCGCAATAGTAGGCGGCAAGCGCATCTTTGCCGAGCCGCGTCGCCAGCGGAGGAACCGCCATCACGGCATCGCAGCCCGACCGCTCGGCATGTGCGGCGAAGAGCACGGCCTGCTTCGTGCTCTCGGCACCGACGCTGACGAACACCGCCACGCGCTTCGCCGCGAGCTCGACGAGCAACTCCGTATAACGCAGCCGCTCGTCGGCCGTAAGCCGCAAGAGCTCGGAGACCATGCCGGTGCCGTAGCCTTGCGAACCGGCGGCGATAATGAACTCGATCTCACGCGCTAGCGCCGCGCGGTCGATTTCATCGGCGGCGGTAAACGGAGTATGCACGATCGGCAACACCCCGGTAAGTCTCTGCGCCATCGGCTTCAGCACCTTCGTTGATTTCTATCGTTCGGCTTCGGGCATCTCAACTGATCACCGACCACCGACCACTGCCCGCTCCTACCAATCCCCAATGCTCCCGTCCGTATACGTCACCGGTTGCAAGATTTCCTGCTCGAATGGATGCTTCTTCAGCTCCGCTTCGTTGATCGAGATGCCTAGGCCCGGCCTGGTGTTGGGGCGGACGATGCGGCCGGCTCGTTCGACCTTGAAGCCTTCTTCGACGACATCTTGCCGCCACGGCACGTCGCCATGCACGGTTTCGCAGATGATGTAGCTCGGCTGCGAGAAGCCGAACTCCAGCGATGCCGCGGTGCTCACAGGGCCCTGCGGATTATGCGGCGCGAGCGCCACGCGATACGCTTCGCACAGCGCCGCGATGCGCCGCGCTTCGCTCAGGCCGCCGCAATGGGTGATGTCGAGTTGGCAAACGTCGAGCGCCTTGGCCGCCAACAGATCGCGGAAGGCGGCCAGATGCGTGACGCGCTCGCCGGTCGCGATCGGCGTCGACACGGCGGCGTTGATCCGCGCGAGTCCGTCGACGCTTTCCGGCCAGCAAGGTTCTTCCAAGAAATAAAGTCCGTAAGGCTCGAGCGCCGTGGCGAACTGCAGGCCCATCGTCGGGGAAGGTCGGGCATGGCAGTCGACCATAATGTCGACCGCTTCCCCGACCGCTTCGCGCATCGCGGCCACGCAGCGTTCGGCCGCGCGGATCGGCTTCAACCCTTCGAGCGGCATCGTCGGCGGCACGGCCATGCTCTTGAACGCGGTGAACCCCTCGGCGACCGCTTCCCGCGCCAGGTCGGCGAAGCGGCGCGCGTCGTCGGCCGAGGTTTCGTAGAAGTCTTCCATCCGGCCTCCGCCGAGATGGCAATAGGTGCGCACATGGTCGCGCACCGGACCTCCCCAGAGCTTCGAGCACGGCACCCCCAGCGACTTGCCGAGGATGTCCCACAAGGCGAGGTCGATGCCGGCGATCGCCGTCGCGCGGACGATGCCGTGGCCGTGCCAGAAGTGGCGGCGATACATCATCTGCCACAGATGCTCGACCCGCGTCGGGTCTTGGCCGATCAGAAGTTGCGACAGGTCTTCGATCGCCCCGACGACGCCGCGCGTGTGCCACTCCAAAGTCGCCTCGCCCCAACCGAAGAGCCCGGCCTGATCGGTGACGACCTTGACGAACACCCAATTGCGCATCCGAGCGTGACATACATGCGTTTCGATCGCGACGATTTTCATGACGGCTGGGCTTTCGGGCAGGGGGCCGTAGAGATTCATCTGCGGCTATTGCAGGAGCATGCTTTCAAATTACTTCGTCGCGGTTACTTCGTCGTCGGCAGAATGATCTGCGCTTTCGTTAGGGCCTCGCGGATCGGGGCGAGGTCGCTTTTGGTCGGGTCGGTCCAGACGGTTAGGTTGCCGGTCTTTTGGTCGACCGCGGCTTGCTGCACCCCTTCGACCTTGGCAGCCGTGTTGTAGACGAAGATTCGGCAGGCCTTGCAATCGGAGATCGTGACCGCGATCTCTTGACGTTTGAGCTTGTCGCGCGGCTCGGTGAGCAGCGGCGACACCGAGAACGAACCGTTCGACGCACGGCGAATGACGTTGTTGATTTGCTCGAGCAGCTGCGGGGCGGTCGGCTTATGCGTCGCCGACGAGCCCGGGTAGAGCCGGGCGAAATCGTAGGCCAGCGTGATCTCTTGCAGGTCGGCATGGAGATCCTTCATCTGCAGCTCGGGAGCCGCTTCCAAGGCGACGCGCAAATCGTCGAGCCGCTCGGACGACGACAGCCCGACGAGCCGACAGCGAACCGGCTCGCGCAAGACCGGAACGACCGGAGTCGCCGACGGTTTTACCGGAGCGACCGGGGGGACGACCGGCACGATCGTCGGGCCGGTGCGAACCGTCGAGCCGAGCGGCGCGGAGCGCGTGAGGGTCGGCTTCAACGCGACGACCGGCGCAGGAGGGCCCTTCATCGGACCGCTGGAGAAGAACAGCTTGCTGGCTACGAGTTCGTGGATGAGGGTCCGGACGCCGCCCCCCTGCTTCTGCGTCTTATCGACGATCGCCGCGATCTCGGTGCGGTCGCCGAAGCCGATCGGCCGGCCGGTCGCGTACACACACAGTTGCTCGGCCAAGTTCTTCAACAACTTTTGTTGGTCCGAAGCCAAGAGAGTTTGGAAATCGGTGATCCCTTTGAAGGTGCGGCCGTCGGTGAGAATGCCCGACGAATCGACCTTTGGCCCGAGCTTGAAACTGATGCCGATGAACGGATCGATATTGCCGCGCTTCGCAGTTTCCCCTTCGCCGATCGAACGATAACGGTCGCGCAGCCCGCCGATCACGTCGAACGATTCCAGCGCGAAGCCGGGAGGATCCATCTTCGCATGACATCCGGCGCAGGCCGGCGAAGCGCGGTGCTTGTCGAGCTGTTCGCGAATCGTCGTGGTCCCTTGCACGTCGGGCTCGACGGCCGTGATGTTCGGCGGCGGCGGTTCCGGCGGTTGCCCGAGGAGGCGGGCCATGACGAATGCGCCGCGCGGCACCGGCGAGGTGGTCGTGCCGTTGGCCGTGACCTTCAAGATCGCGGCCTGAGTGAGAAACGAACCGCGCGGGCAATCGGCCGGGAGCGCTACGCGACGGATCTGCGAACCGCTCACGCCGGGCACGCCGTAGAGATTCGCGAGCTTTTCGTTCAGCATCGCGAAATCGGAACGAACGAGGTAGCTCGCGTTGAGGTCTTTATCGAGCAACTCGCGGAAGTAAGCCTTCGTTTCCGCGATCATCGAGTCTTGCAAATACGGGCTGAATTCCGGGTAGAGCTTGCGGTCGGGATCGTTCGCCGCGATCTTGCGGAGGTTCAACCATTGGCCGAGGAAATCTTCGATGAAGCGTTCCGATTTCGGATCGTTGAGCATGCGCTCGACTTCGACCTTGAGCGCGTTCGGCGAACGCATCTGGCCCCTATCGGCGAGTTGGATCAGCGTGTCGTCGGGGAGCGAGTTCCAAAGAAAATACGACAGGCGCGAGGCCATCGCGTAGTCGTCGAACAGCTCGGGCTGCTCGGCGTGATAGAGAAAGTCGGGCGAGGTAAGCGCCGCGCGATAGGCGTAGCGCAGCGCCGTCTCGAAGCAATCGCCGGCGGCGAGCCGCTTCTCGAAGAGGGCGAGATATTCCTTGCGCACTTCCTCCGGCACCGGCCGGCGAAACGCGCGCGGCAAGAACGAAGCCAGCAGGCGGTCGGCATCGCGCGTGGGCCACATGCTGGCGACGGTCCAGTTGCCCGACGGAGGGTCGGGCGGGTTCGGAGCTTGGGTCTCGCGGCGCGGAAGCTTCCGCTTCGGCGGGATGATTTCCGGCTGGTCGCGCACGTCGAACGCTACGATCGGCAGATCGCCGAACAACCGGCGATGCCCTTCCGGCGGCCAAACGTCATGGATCGGCCCTTCGATCTCGATGTAGTCGCAAGCGATGCCGGGGCCCGTGAAGGCCATGGCGCGGCCCGGACGATTGTAATTCACCACCGGCGCGAGCGACGCCGTATTGAAGCCGATCGTGTCTTTGAAGTTCAACCAGTGCGTGACTTCATGCACCTTCGGCTTATTCGGCGGGGCGTCGTAGTAGCCGAGAATGTAGCTCGGGTGACCTCCGCCGCGACCGTCGTCTTGGAGTTGCACGATCGACAACCGCGCGGCTTCGACGCCGCGTCCCGGAAGCACCTTCCCTTTGTCCCAATGGAAGCTCCAGAACGAAGTCTGGATGCGATACTTGCCGGGATAGAGAGCGGCGAAGTCGTAGAAGTAGGGCTTGAATGATTCATCTTCGTGACGAAACACGCCGGGGCTCGAGTTGCGCTTCTCGCAATCGCGTAGCACGTTGATGTGTTCGTGCGCCCCGAGATGCGCATGCACGCCGCTCGGAGTAAAGAACGGATCGGGCTTGTCGCCGTCCTTAATCATCACGGTATCGCCGTTCATGATGATGTGATACATGTGCCGCGCGATCGAGAAGCGGTGCGTTTGCCGCAGCGGCGGCGTCGGCTGCACGGCGATCGCCATGTCGAGCGCTTGGTCGGCCGCTTCGACGTACTTCGACAAGTTCACGTGCGAGATATCGAGCGCATCGGAGTTCTTGTCGAAGCCGTGCGCCGAGCCGTCTTCCGGCAGGCTCGCTTGCAGCGGGATGCCGTCGAGCGCGAGGAGATCGCGCACCGTGTTCTCGTACTCGATGCGGGTCATGCGGCGCACCGGGGTGCGTCCTTCGATCGCGAAGCGCGCCTTCTCCGCGGCGACGAGCTCCCGTTGCACGACCGTCACGGCGTTCGTGCGCTCGCCGGCGGGAGGCTGCTTACTATCTTTCGGCGGCATCTCGCCGGCAGCCACGCGGTCGTGGATCTTGACCCAACGGGCGAAGGTTTCGCGTTTATTCAAGTCGCCGGACAGGGTCGTGAGATCGAGCGCGCCTTCGGCCTTCGGGCCGGTGTGGCATTCGTAGCAATGCGTTTTAAGAAACGCAACCGGCAACTCCGCGGCCTTCGTTTCCGCGGCCCCCGTTACCGCAGCAACGAGCGAGAGAACCATCCATCCGAATAAGCGGCGCAGCGACATGGCGTGTGTGAACCGAGAAGAATAGTTACGAAAGTAGGCAGGCGATCGAAGCGCTCAGGCGCGCGATCTCAAGCGTGTGCAAAAATCAGAGTCGCACGGGCCACGGCCGGCTTGCCGCTACCTTAAGCGAACTCCAAACCGGTCATCGTCCCCTTCGATGTCGAGAACGAATCGGTCTCGATGTTCATCCGGTGGAGCATCGAGAGATACAGGTTCGACAGCGGGTAGTTGTTCGTCTTATCGAAGGAAAGATGCTTGCCGTGCTTGAATCCGCCGCCGGCGAGCAGCACCGGCAGGTTGACGTTCGAGTGGGAGTTGGCGCTCCCCATGCAGGTGCCGTAGAGCACCATCGACCGATCGAGCAGCGATTGCCCCTCTTCCTTCGTTTCCGCCAGAGATGTGAGGAACTTATTCAACGCGGCGAACTGCCCCTCTTCGTGTCCGCGCAACTCGGCCAGCACGTCGGGCCGGTTGCCGTGGTGCGTGATGTTGTGGATCACGACGGTGTCGACGAACAGCGATACGAGCCGAGTCGAATCGGTTTGCAGCGAGAGCTTGATGAGGTCGTACATCAACTCCGAGCGGCGCACGAACTCCTTGCCGTCGGTAATGTCTTCCGGAGCCTTCACGGCAACGGTCGGCTTCTCCTTATGTTCCCAATCTTCGGAGCTATGCAGCCGTTGCTCGAGTTCCCGAACCGACGTGTAATACTGATCCATCCGAACGCGGTCGGCCGCCGACAGCGCGCGACCAAAGCGCGTGCGCTGCTCGCCGACGAAGTCGAGCATGCTCCGGCCTTGACGCAGGGCCTCGACGTTGGCCGCGACCTCTTCGGCCTTATTCGGCACGAACAACTTCTGGAACAACTTCTTCGGGCTCTTCTCCGCCGGAATCGGCGCGCCGCTGCGCGTGTAGCTCATCGTCTGTCCCTCGTTGGAGACAGCCATGCAGAGCGAAGGGTAGCGGGTCCGGTTGCCGATGTGCTCGGCGGCGAATTGATCGAGCGAGACCCCGTTGCGGAATCCGCCCCGCTCCGGATGCGGAGTGCCGGTGAGGAAGCAACGCTCGGCGGCATGCGCGCCGGTGACGCCCGGCAGGCTGACGCCGCTGAACACCGTGAGGTTGTTGCGATGGGCAGCGAGCTTTTCGAGATAAGGAGTCGACTCGAAATCCTTGCCCGTCTTCTCCGGAAAGAAATACTGGGGCAAGATTCCCATGTTCGTCTGAATCGCCACCATGCGCCGCGGCACTTCCGGCGCGCTCGCACCGAAGGCCGGCTGCATCGCATCGAGCCACGGCAAGGCGAGCGCCACGCCGGTGCCGCGCAAGAAGGTCCGACGAGAAAGGGGCGTGCGAGTCGAAATCTGACGCGGCGTCATGCCGGAACTCCTAGAGATTCGAGAACGGGAAACGGGCAGCAGGGAGGAGACGCTTCGAG
The DNA here is from genome assembly GCA_021413845.1 of Planctomycetia bacterium. Classification (NCBI taxonomy): domain Bacteria; kingdom Pseudomonadati; phylum Planctomycetota; class Planctomycetia; species Planctomycetia bacterium. The sequence goes on from JAIOPP010000069.1 coordinate 45,435, forward strand.
CGGGCGGGACGAGTTTCGGGGAACATTGATTCTAATCGGCGCAGGCGACGGAGTCGAGTTTGAGATTCCTAACGCTGCCGAGTGCCGTATTACGCCGATTAGCCGGTGGGGCCGATCCGGCCTCTCCCGGCGAAATTGCCTGCTAGTTCAGCGCTTTCCCGCCGATTACAATCGTCGCTCCCGCTGGAATTCGATTCCCACCTTCGCTTGTCTGGAGTTCTCGCCATGAGTTTCGTTTCCCTCCGTAAATACCTCCCGACGCTTGGGCTCGGATGGGCGTGCTGCCTTTCGCTCGTCGCTCCCGCGCGGGCCGACGTCTCGCTGCCCGAGATCATCGGTAGCAACATGGTGCTCCAGAGCGGTGTCCCCGTCACGGTTTGGGGTTGGGCCGATCCGGAAGAAGAAGTCGCCGTCTCGGTGGGCGATAACAGCGCGAAGACCAAGGCCGACGCCGGCGGCGAATGGCGCGTGCAACTCAAGCCGATCGCCTCGGCCGACGCCGTCGAGATGACGGTTCAAGGCAAGAACACGCTCAAGCTCACCAACATCTTGGTCGGCGAAGTGTGGGTCGGCTCCGGTCAGTCGAACATGCAATGGTCGGTCAAGTCGTCGCAAGATCCCGACAAAGAGATCGCCGACGCGAAGTTCCCCAAGATCCGTTTGTTCCTCGTGCCGCTCGTTCCTTCCGGCACCCCGGCCCAACACGTCAACGCGCAATGGGTCGAGTGCTCGCCGGAAACGGTTTCCAGTTTCTCGGCCGTGTTGTACTACTTCGGCCGTCACTTGCATCGCGAGCTGAACGTGCCGGTCGGGCTGATCGCCACGAGCTGGGGCGGCACGCGCATCGAGCCGTGGATTCCGCCGGTCGGCTTCGAATCGGAACCCGAGCTCACCTCGCAGCTCGAACAAATCAAGGCGACGAACGCCGTCTACAACAAGCAGATGCTCTCGCAAGTGAAGCTGCTCAAGCAGTGGCTCGCCGCCGCCGAGACGGCCGGTGCCGGGGGCAAAACCATGCCGAGCTTTCCGAGCGTGCCGAATCATCCTCTCAACAGCAACGGCGCAGCGACCGGCCTCTACAACGGCATGATCCACCCGATCGTGCCGTTCGCCGCGCGCGGGGCCATTTGGTATCAGGGGGAAAGCAACAACGGCATGGGGATGAAATACCATACGCTCATGAAAGGGCTCATCGCCGGTTGGCGCAGCGTTTGGAACAACCCGGACCTCGCGTTCTACTTCGTGCAGTTGGCTCCGTATAACTACGGCAAGAACAACGAAACGAACTTGGCAGGCATCTGGGAAGCGCAGACCGCCACGCTTGCCGTGCCGCATACCGGCATGGCCGTGACGACCGACATCGGCAACGTCGCCGACATCCATCCGAAGAACAAACAAGAGGTCGGCCGCCGCTTGGCGCTGTGGGCCTTGGCCCAAGACTACGGCAAGAAAGACCTCGTTTATTCCGGCCCGTTGTACGACAGCCACACGATCGACATCGATCAGGTGAAGATCAAGTTCAAGCACACCGGCACAGGCCTGAAGAGCCTCGACGGCAAGTCGCTCACGTGGTTCACGATCGCCGGAGCTGATAAGAAGTTCGTCCCCGCCACCGCGAAGATCGAGGGAGATTCCGTCCTCGTCAGTTCCTCGAAGGTGTTCACTCCGGTTGCGGTTCGTTTCGGATTCAATCAACTTGCCGAACCGAACCTCGGCAACAAAGAGGGCCTGCCGGCCTCGCCGTTCCGCACCGACACCTGGGACATCGAGCCGAAGGGCCCGTAAGGCTGACACCGCGGCATCGGATGCGCGCTCGCCGCGGGCGCGCATCCGATCTCGGTTCATATTCAATTCGGCAGATGTTTTCGCATTCGTTGCGCTCCTGGATTATCATGCAGCCCGGCATGATCGATCCTTCTGAGGAGCAACAACAATGTCATTCACACGTCGCGATTGCTTGACGACGCTCGCTGCCGTCGCAGCCGGTCAGGCGCTGATCGAAGAAGTCGTCGGCGAGGAAGCGAATCCGGCGACGCAAGTCGGCGATCGAACCACGACGATCAAGATCACGGCCCTCAAGGCCACTTGGGTCGGATCGCATGTCTTCATCAAGATCGAGACCAATCACGGCGTCGTCGGCTGGGGAGACTTGAAGGGAGTCGATCCGCGCGTCTCGAAGCCGCTCGCCGAGGCCCTGTTTCAATATCTCGACGGCGAGAACCCGACCCGCATCGAGCATCTTTGGCAGAAGATCTATCGCGGCCATCGCGACATTCGGGGCGGGCCGTTTCTCATCCACACCCTCGCCGCGATCGACATGGCGTTGTGGGACATCACGGGCAAGCTCTGGGGCGTCCCTGTGTATCGCCTGCTCGGCGGCCCGACGCGCGACAAGATCCGCGTCTATCACACGAAGCAGGCCAAGAAGGTGCCGCCGCACGGACCTTACGAACATAGCGCCGTGCCGACCGATATCGAACGGATGGTCTCCAACGTGCGCGGCGCGCGCGAAGCGGTCGGCCCCAGCGGAGCGGTCATGTTCGACGCCCACTGCGCCGTCCCTCCGGCCACGCTCATCCAAGCCGCGAAAGCGATGGAACCGTACAACCTGCTCTTCATCGAAGAGCCGGCCGTGCCGGGCAACATCGCCGTCTTCGAGCGGTTGAAGGAACACATCTCGATTCCGCTCGCGACCGGCGAGCGCGATCGGACGATCTACGAGATGCTCCCGTATCTGGAGAAGCGCTGCATCGACATCCTCCAGCCCGACTGCTGCCACACCGGCGGCATCACCTCGATGAAGAAGATCGCGGTACTGGCGGAAGCATACTTCGTTCCGCTCGCGCCTCACTGCACGGCCAACTACCTCGGCACCGCGGCGAGCCTGCATGTCGTCTCGTCGATTCCGTTCTTCCTGATCCACGAGTTCTATCCCGACAATCCCGGTTTCCAAAGCGGACAGATACTCCGCATGAATTTCAAACTCGACGACGACGGCTACATCGGCCTGCCCGAAGGGCCCGGCCTCGGCGTCGAAGTCGACGAGAAATTCTTAGAAGCCGAAGCGAAGAAGCCGCAGTCGTATAAATGGCCCGGCTCGAAGCTCAAAGACGGCTCCGTCGCCGATTACTAACGTGTGCGGGCAATCGTGATCAACCTCGCCGGTACGCTTACCGCGCTAGTCGCTCTCCTAGGCGCCGAGACGCACGCCGCATGGCGTGAACTCGCGCCGGGAGTGTGGCATCAGGACTCGCAACCGGCGGCGTACCTGCTCGTCGACGGCGCGGAGGCGCTCGTCGTCGGAGCCCCTGCCGACTTGGATCTCGCGGCGCTCGAAGCCCGCTTGCGGTGCCGCGCGGATACGATCCTCCTCACGCACGCTCATCGCGACACGACGGCGTCCGCCGCCCGGCTCGTCGGCGAACGGCGCCTCGTTCGGGCAGCGAAACTCTCGGAGCCGTGGCTTTCGCCGGCCGGCGTCGCGCGGCATTGGAGCGCCTCGCTCCCGGAGCCGATCCCCGCGCCGCCGCTCACGCATCGCCGCTGGGGCAAGTGGCAGTACTTCGTGCCCGGGATCGGAGTCGAAGGGGTCCGCTTCGATCTCGCCGACGGCGATGTCGTCCGCTGCGGCAAGTGGAGCGTTACGGTCGTCGCCACGCCCGGCCACGCTCCGGATCACACGTCTTATCTCGCCGTGCATGACGATCGGCCGGGCCGGATCGTCTTCTGCGGCGATGCGTTCTCGCGCGAGGGAAAACTCTGGACTCCGTTCACGACCGATTGGCATCATCAAAACGCCGACGGCCTGAACGCCGCGGCCGAATCGCTGCGCCGCATCGCCGCGCTCGGCCCGACGTTGCTCTGCCCCGAACATGGGGAACCGGTCAGCGAACGAATCGACGCGCAACTAGCGACCACGGCCCAAGCTGTCCGCCGCGCCGCGATCGCGAAGGGCTACGATACGTTTCTCCGCGAGCAAGGGCGCGCAGTCCCGTTGCCGAAGTTTCTCGCCCCCGAACAAGTCGGCTCGGCCAATGCCGACGGCAACACGAAACCTTGGACGAAGCTCTCGCCGAGCCTGTTTCTCACAGGCAACACTTACGCGATCGCTTCCCGCGACGGACCGACGCTGCTCGTCGATCCCTATCATCGCGAGCTACAGCATCGGATCGTCGAACTCCGGCGCGACCACAACCTCCACCCGGTCGAAGCGCTGTTGATCTCGCATGCCCACAACGACCACTACACCGGCGTCTTCTACTTCGCTCCCGGGACGCTGCCCGCCGTTTGGACGCTCGATCGGATCGCCGACGTCATCGAACGGCCCGACACGTATCGGGCACCGTACGTCGACCCGCGACCGGTAAGCATCGCGCGCCGCTTGAAGGACGGCGAGACGATCGCGTGGCATGAGCATCGCCTGCGCATCCATCATCAGCCGGGCCAAACCGACTTCGCGATGGGGATCGAAGCCGAGATCGACGGCCGCAAAGTTCTCTTCACCGGCGACAACTTCTATCGCGCCGATCAATATTCCGGCAGCGGCGGTTGGTCGGGCCACAATCGAGGACTGCCGGCCGGCTATGTGTACACGCTCGAACGAATCATCGCCTTGAAGCCCGATTGGATCTTGGCCGAACACGGCGGCGCGCTGGAATATTCGCCGGTCGATTTCGCGGCCCGACTGGATTGGGCTCGCGAAGCCGCGGCCTCGGCCGATGCGTTGTCGCCGAGCGGCGACCACCGGCGCGATTGGAATCCGCACGCGATACGATTCGAGCCCGCGATCGTCGGCACAAGGCCTTATGAAGGCTCCGACGACATCACGCTCGTCGCCGAAGGATCGCTCGCCGATGCAAAAGAGCTTTGGATCCGCGTCGCTGTGAACGGGGTTCTCACGGCCCCTCGAGAAACGCAACTCGTTCCCATGCGCGCGGGCCGAGGATCGATTCGTCTTAAGATTCGTAGCGACGTGATGCCTCCCCGCTTCGAGTTCGTCGCGATCGAAGTCGGACGGGTCGGCGAGCCGGCGTTGGCGATCGATTGCGTCTTGCCGGTCTTCGCAGGCCGTTAAGCGGCGTTCTACTTCGCCTTCTCTTCCAGCTTCAGCGCTTCGCCCGGCGTGAGCGCTCGCGGGGCTTCACCGGTTGCCGTCGGTTTCGGCTCGGCGGGGCTTTTGGCCGGAGCGGGTGGCGCTTCCGCGATCGCCTTCATCTGCGCCAACCCTTTCTCGAACTGCGCGCCGAGCATGGCGTCCATGTTCATCACCATGCACATCGCGCGACCGAGAAAATTGTTCTTGCCGCTCATCACCCACGCTACTTCCGTGCCCGCCCCTTGCGGTCGGAAGAAGAACTCCGTGTCGTTGGTTGCTTCGAACGGCTTGAGAAAGTCGAGCTTGATCCGGAGATACTCGTTCGGCTTGCTCTCGGTGATGGTCATGCTCCCCTGGCCGACTTCGTCGTTGCCGTCCCAACGGAAGATCGCGCCGGTTCCGGCGGCCGGCCCTTCGAACGTCGTCTTCGAGTTCGGATCGAGCTTCGCCCACGGCGACCACGCTTGCCAACTGTGAAAGTCGTTCACTTGCGCAAACACGACCTCTCCCGGCGCATTCACCACCGCCTTGCGCTCGATCCGAAAATCCTCGGGCTGCAACGCGACGACGATGGCAAACACGGCGATGACCGCGACGAACGCAATGAGAATCTTTTTAAACATGCAACGCTTTCTTCGGTGGTGTGAATGAGCATCCGGACGCTGATCGGAAGAAAGGTACCTTCCGCCGGCATCGGCCTCAACGGCAACTTGCTCCCGGCCGTCGCAAAACCGCTCGCGGGCCCGTTTCGATCCTGGTGATGAGCCGTTCGGGTTGGTGGACTTTAGACCATCGCACGGCTCGGCAAAAGTTCTCCAGACGCCCGTTATTTACGGAGTTTTCGTTCATTTCGCCCGTAAAAACGAAACGCGTAGCACAAGCGATGCGGAAACGACCATCCCGCTTGGTTTCAGCCGAAAAACGAAACCGTGGTCCGCGATTTGCAAATTCATTGCCCTGCCGGCGTCGTAGGTCTTCCGCAACATTCCGAATCGTTGATCGCTATGGATACGTTCTTCTTCACGACTTTGGTTTTCTGGCTCGTGGCCGCGGTCGGCACGATCGCTTTGTTCGAGTTGTTTCGGCGCCATGTCGAGCGCTCGACAAGCCTCGATGCGCCGAAGGGTTTCGCCGCAGATCAGTGGCCCGAGGCCTTAGTCGTGATGAGTCTGCGCGGCGGAGATGAATCGTTGCGGGAAACGCTCGACGGCCTCGCGCAGCAAGACTACCCGCGCTACCGGATTCGAATCGTCGTCGACCATCCGGGCGACGAAGTGAACCGCATCGTCCGTTCTTGGCAACGGACGCATGCCGATGCGCCTCTCCGCGTCGAATACTTGCGCGCGCCGTTGCCGTCGTGTACGTTGAAGTGCAGTTCGGTCCATCAGGTGCTACGCGATGTCGGGCCCGAGGTCGGCGTGGTCGTGATGGTCGATGGAGATTCCGATCCTTATCCTCGTTGGCTGCGCGATGTCGTCGCTCCGTTTGCCGATCCGGAAGTCGGCGGCGTTACCGGCAACCGCTGGTACTTTCCGCGCGAAGGGGGCATCGCCGCTTGGTGCCGCTTCGTCTTTACCGCGTTTTCGCTCCCGACGATGTGGCTGCAAAGCTTCTCCTGGGGCGGCACGTTAGCGCTTCGTCGCGACATCGCCTGCTCCGATCGCTTTCTCTCTGCCTTCGCGCAGACCCCGACGGAAGAACAAACTTGCTTCGAGGTCTTGCCGAGCTTTGGAAAGAAAATGTACTTTTCGTCGCAACTCATCCAGTGGAACCCTGAGTCGATCGACTTCGAAGGAGCCGAGCAGCACCTCTTTCGGCAACTCGCTTGGTCGCGGTTATTCTATCCGTGCTGGACTTCGATCGTGTTCGGAGCGCTCGCGCTCTGCGGTGCGGCAGTCGCTTCGCTCGTCTTCGCCGGATTCGCCTTCTTCGATTCCCGGCTCTTATGGTTGCTCCCGCTCGCCATGGCCGGCATGTTCTGCGCCGCCGTCGTGAGTTCGCTCGCGCGTTTGCATCAGACCATGCAACGTCATGTTCTCACGCACCAAGGGCGCATGGCACCTCCGCTGAGCGGGCCACGGCTCGCCGAGCTATTCGTATCTCTGCCGGTTTCTCTAGCGGTCTACTTGTTCGCGTTGGCGCGGAGCCATTTCGCCACCGAGATCCACTGGCGCGGGATTCTCTATCGGATATTTTCCGACGATACGATCAGCAGGAGTGGCTATTCCCCTTGGAAGGCCGACGCTCCGGCACGCAGCAAAACGGAAGCGAGCCCGGCACCGGCGATGCAGGTCGATCGGCAACACGCGATCGGCTCTTGAGCAATCGGCTTTTTAGAAACCGGCTTGAGCTTACCGCTCGGGACGATACATGCTCTTCCCGGCGATCTGCGTCCGCAGGCTCAGCAATTGCTTGCCGCAAGTGATGTACAGCGTCTTCAGGTCGGGCGAGCCGAAGCGGCAGTTCGTGAGCGTGTCTTCCGGTGTCTCGACGAAATCGAGCAACTCGCCCGTCGGCGAGACGACGTGAATCCCCGGCTTGGTCGCGAGAGTTTCGCTCGTCTTGCGGGTCTTATGCAGCCCGGCGGCGATGTAGAGATTTCCCTCACGATCGATCGCCATCCCATCGCCGCTCCGACCGGGATAGAAATCGATGAGCTTCCTCGGTTTCGACGTCGTCCCGTCGGCCGCGAGATCGTATGCCAGAATGCAGCGATTGCGATCCTCGGCCGAGTGCGACTCGACCAAGTACAACGTCTTATCGTCCGGCGACAGGACGATGCCGTTCGGCATGTGAATGTCGGGCAAGGACAACACCCGATGCACGCTGCCATCCGTGTCGATCCGATAGACGGAGTTGACGTTGCCCGTCGCGGCGTCGGCGTTCGGCAAGCGCGACGTGAAGTAGATCCGACCGGCCGCGTCGAACGTGAGATCGTTCGGCATGCCGAGCGCGTGGCCGTTGAAATGGTCGACGAGCACTTCGACCTTGCCGGTTTCCATGTCGGTTCGCGTCACGCGGCCGGCGATCCCTTCGCAGGAAACAAGTCGTCCCGCCCGATCGAACAGCAAACCGTTCGCGCCGGACTTATCTTCGCGAAAGAGACTGAGCTTGCTGCCGTCCCACTTCCAGATCTGCGAGGGCTCGGCGTTCGTGAAGAAAACGTTTCCCGCCCGATCGCAGCACGGCCCTTCGGTAAAGATCTTCGGGCCGGTGAGCGCGGCCAGGCTTTTCCATTCGCCCAGATACTTGCCGCGCTTCAAGCCTGCATAGCGATCCGCAGGCTCGGCCGCCGCAACGACGCATGCCGGCGGAGCAACGACAGGGAGCAGCGTCGCAGCGGTCAGGGCCTGTAGGAATCGTCGTCGCTGCATCATGGTCGAGCCTTGAAAGAGGAGTGCAGGGTCGGGCAATGCTCCTCCAAGGTAAAGCGACGGGGCACGGAAATCCAGCACAGCTTCAAGCGCGTCGAGCGATCAATCTCCCACCGCCAGCCGATCGTCGTTCGGCACGACGGCCGGCGGTGTCCAGCTGCCGTCGAGCATCGCTTGGCCCGGCCAGTAGGCACGCAAGTACAATGAGAACGCCCCTTCGGGTGCCGGAATCCAGTTTGCTTGCCGATCCGCGGCCGGCGCCCAACTTTGGATATAGAGCGTCAGCGAGCCGTCGGCGTTGTAGCGCAACCGCTCGTTCTTCGTGCCGAGCGAATGACGATCGAGATCGTTCGGATGAAAGTTGTGGTTCGCGTCGTAAAGCGTCAGCGACCAGAAGCCCTTCGTCGCCGGCAGCCGATCGGCCGGAAACGTCACGCTGTAGCCCTGGCTGCCGTTCAGCCGGCTGCCGTCGGCGCCGAGGTCCTGATAGTAATACTTCGTTTCGTTGTTCCGATTGACGAACACGTTCGACTTCGCCACGGCGGCGCGCGTCAGATAATCGCGGCCGAAGGCCGCGCCGTTGGAGATCGTCGTCCAGTGGCTCGGCAGCTTCGTGCCGAAATTGCGAAACTCGAATAAGTTCGAGAGCTGCTCGCGCTCCGCGGCGACGGCCGATTCGCGCAACAGCTGCTTCACGCTCGCATCGCGTTCGCTCAACTCCAGCACCCGGCGCAACTCGGCGTAGCGTGCCTCTTCGCCGGCAAGGGGGGGCACGTCGTTCAAGACTTCGCCGAGCACGTCGAAGAAAGTCTCCGGCACGACCCGTCGGCTTCCCTTCGCCGCACCCGCCCCGATCTTCGGCAGCCAGCGGACGCGGGTCCAGTCATACGTCTTCGCTTGTCCGCCGAACAAACTCAGCGGATACATCATGATGCCGTCGACGAGCGGCAAGATCGCGCGGCGATCTTCAGCCGTGTCGTCGAGAAACACGCGCGGCAACACATAGCCGTAGCGCGTCGGGCAACGAAACACCTGCACGATGCCGGCCGGCACTTCCCCTTGCCAGTTCGGGCCGACGATCAAGTACAGGCCCGGCTTCGTGTCGTACATCTTGCCGACTTCGGCAAAGCCGTCGGTGCGCTGGTCGCCGAGTTGATAGACCCAATACCGATCGCCGAAGTCGGGCACCTGCAACACGACCGGCTCCGCGGCGAGGTCGAGCGCGCCGTAGCCATACACCACGTCTTGGTTCGGGCACGGCACAAGCGCCTGCGTCGGCGCGATGTAGTCGGTGAGCATGCAGAGCTGATTCACCGGCGCCACCGGCATGCCGCCGCTCCGGCCGGGACTCGGCACCTTGGCGATCGCCGTGCGGCAGTTGTGGACGTAGACGAGCGGCCAGCCCCAGACATAGGCATCGCGGCCGATGCGGCGAACGTCGTCGGCTGTAAGCGGCGCCTCGGTTTTCGGAACGAAGATCTCCGGCTTGCCGATCGCGAGCCGGAGGACGGCCGCAGCGGCTTGTGCGTCGCTCACGGTCGAAGAGACGAGCAACTCGGAACGCCCGACGTTAGCCGGAAGCGCACCCAGGCCGAGAAGCACGAAGAGAGAAATCGAAATGCGGTAGATCACGGAAGTTGCCTATTAAGAAATCGCGGGAATGGTGCCGACGTGCGTGAGTGCTCGTACAGCAGCAACAGCGAAATCGCATGGCAAATGCAACGTGAAATAGATCGCAGAGAGTTCCAACGATGGTCGAAGCGACGGCGTTGAACTCTTCCGGTGCAACTCTATGTCGAACGAACCCAATAGTAAAATCAAATTCGTGCGGAGGACTGAGGATTGGCGCGATGGTGCTGATCGTGGCGCATCACGATCGGCGTGAAGCTAACGAAATGCTCATCCGAAGCGCCGTCGGGCCGCGAATGTTACACGGAATAAAAATAATCTTCCGGCCCGTGCGGCGGTCGATTCACCGGAATCGCTTAGAAGAGCAACCGTGGTTCGTCGGGCCCCGGGGCGAGGTAGCGTAGTCGCCCGTTGCGGACCCTCGCTCCGGTGGTGAGCACATGCGGTCGCAGATCGCCGGCCGGCATGATGTTTTGCACCGTTTCGCCGAGCATCGAGAAATAGTCGCTCACGAGCCGGCGATGACACTGCCAAAAGAGTCCTTCGGCGCACATGTAGGCGGTCGGCTTGCGCTCTGCGATCGAGAGTAGTTGTTGCGCGCCGGCCTGAAACTCCGCGGTCTCCATATAGTCGGCATAGTTGCGAAAGCTTTCGTTGCGCAAGCCGACGTTTTCCGACGGCCCGCCGATCGGCTTGCGCCGGCGTCCGCCGAGCACCTCGAACCAGCGATACTCGATGCCGGCCTGAGCCAGCGCGTCGGGCAGATTCTCTTGATTGAATTGCGGATACTTGCGCGAGCCGGGAAAGCGGCGGATATCGGCCAAGACTTCGATGCCGTGCTCGGTGAGCAGCGCGAGGAAGCGCTCGATCGGATGCGTCGAATGGCCGATCGTATAAAGTTGCGCCGACATGGAATTCCGGACCCGTTTCGCTGGCTCGCCGCTTCCTCAGTTTAGCGAGTCGGCCGGAGTTCGCACGGGATGCTTGTCGAGATCGAGAGCTTGGAAGAAACGGCCGGTTCACACCGGCCGCTCGCCCCGGAAGGAATTCGCATTGCGAGCGGGGATGAATAATCGTCGTCAACGACGTCGAAAACGCCGTTCACACCCGCTGGGCTCCCTCGTTCAAGGCCCCTAGTTCGCCGGCGAACCGGCGATTACACTCGAATAGATCGACCGATTTATCAGCGGCACCTTCGACGACTGGATTCCGCATCCGCGCGTCTGCCGCAACTTGCCGACAGCTGGAAAGCCGACCGCCATGCAGCGCACGTCCGACGTCCATATTCGCAGCCTCGTTCCGCTCATCCCGCCGCAGACGCTCATCGACGAGTATCCGCTGACGGATCGGGCCGTCGAAACCGTGATCGCGGGGCGCGAGGCCGTGCGCAAGATTCTCACCGGGGAAGATCGCCGGCTGCTGCTGGTCGTGGGACCCTGCTCGATTCACGATGAAAAAGCGGCGTTGGTTTACGCCGAACGGATCCGCGCCGTCTCGGATCGGCTGCGCGACCGGCTCTGCATCGTGATGCGGGTCTATTTCGAGAAGCCGCGCACGACGGTCGGCTGGAAGGGGCTTATCAACGACCCGCATCTCGACGGCACGTTCGACATTCCCACCGGTCTGCGTCGTGCCCGTAAGCTGCTGCTCGAGATCAACGAGATGGGGCTGCCCGCCGCGACGGAAATGCTCGATCCGATCACGCCGCAATACACGGCCGATCTCGTCGCTTGGGCCTCGATCGGCGCGCGGACGACGGAATCGCAAACACATCGTCAGATGGCGAGCGGCTTGTCGATGCCCGTCGGCTTTAAGAACGCGACCGACGGCAACCTGCAGATCGCGATCGACGCGATGTATTCGGCCCGCGCGCAACACAGCTTCCTGGGGATCGACGCCGCCGGCCGGCTCTGCATCGTCAACACGTCGGGCAACCCGCTGGGGCATCTGATCCTCCGCGGCGGCCGCTCCGGCACGAACTACGACGCTCAAACCATGGCCGACGCCCTCACCGGACTGACGAAGGCCGGCCTCGCGCCGAATATCATGGTCGATTGCAGCCACGCCAACAGCGACAAAGACCATCGCAAGCAAGAGACCGTGTGGCATAACGTGCTCGAGCAACGAGCCGCGGGCAACACGAACATCATCGGCATGATGCTCGAAAGCAATCTCTTCGAGGGGCAACAAAAGCTCGGCGCGAACCTGCATGAATTGAAGTACGGCGTCTCGATCACCGACGCCTGCCTCGGCTGGGAAAAAACCGAAGAGCTGCTCGAAGCGGCCTACGCGGCGATGGCCGGCGCAGCGGTCGCCGAAGGGGCGAAGCAAGCCGTCGCGACGTAACGCCCGCTCGCTTCGGAAGCGGCCGCCTTGTAAGCGACCCTGCGGTTACTTCGCGGCTTCTCCCACCACGCTCACTCGGAGCGGCGCCCCGCAGTAGCTCATCTTCATCACGAAGTTGATCGACGCTTGCGCCATCACCGGCACGAGCTGCTTCTCGACCGGCGGTGCATCCTTCGCGGCCGTAAGCGTGATGTAGCCCTTCGTGTCTTTCGCGGTGAGCAGCATCTTGCTTTGCTTCTCGTCGATGGTCACTCCCTTCGGCAAGCTATCGCCGAAGGGGGACGCGAGATGGCGATAGATCAAGTCGAGCGTGAGGTTCTTATCGAATCCGGCGCCGCGCTCGATCGCGATTTCGAGCTTCTTCGACTCTCCCGGCTTGAGCACCACTTCGGTCGGCTCGACCGTCACCTTCACGACATCGAGCGGGTTGCACACTGAGACGAACAACGTATCGACCGGGTAGTGGCCTCGCCCGCCCCCCGGCATATACGTCTCTTGCCAAGGGCTCGCCACGGCCGTGAGCGCCGGCCCATTGGCGGCAACCGGTTCTCCTTTCACGGGGAGCGGTACATGCTTGCCCGTGCCGAGGATGCGCAGCGGTGCGGCCTTCGGCTTCGTGCCGGGCTCGGCGTAAAACAAGATCGAGCCATCGAGGCCCGAGGCGAGAATCTTGCCGCACTCGGCGCGAACTCCCGCGGGCAGGCCTTCGACCTTGAGCTCGATCTCGCCGAGGAAGCCGTTCTTCCGCACGACGCGCACGAACATCTGCGCCCCGACGCCGCCGGCGATCAGCACCTTGTCCATATCGGTATGGAGCGTGAAGTAGGGCTCGGCCCGCGAGACGTTCAGCCCGTAGGTAAACGCTTCGCCTCCTCGCAAGTGCAAGTCGCGAACTTCGACGATGAACTTGCCGTCGGCCGGCGCGATCCAATTTTCGAGAATCGAATCGGAGTACGACATCTTGTGGATCTGTCCGTCGTCGCTCTCCGTGAGTCGAGTTCCTTTTTCGTCGTAGATCGCGATGATCGAGTCTAAGCTCGACTGCGCTCGGCGCGCCGTCACTTCGAACGTGAACGCTTGCCCCTTCTTCGCGGCGAACGCGAAGTTGTCGATCTCTCCTTGCTTCGCGATGCGCCCGGCGATCATGGCCGGCACCGCGATGTCTTGCGCTTCGGCGAACGTCGGCTTCTCATAGTTGTTTTCGAGCGTCGGCGCGAGCGCGGTCGCTATGACTTGGACGGGATCGAGCGCTACGCCGGCGAGCTTAGGCCGCACCCATTGCGGCCCGTCTGCCGCTCCGGCCGGGAGTTCGAGTTCTCCTTTTGCGCCGCTCGGAAGCTGCACTCCGATCAACTCGACCGACTGCTTCGTGCCCGCTTTCAACACGGCTGGAACCGTCGTCACGACCAGCGGCCGATCGTGAATCTCGACGGAGTATTGCCAGTATTCGTTCCCTTGAAACCGCACGTCGCGGACTTCGAGATAGTAATCGCCGGCGTTCTTAAACGTGTATTGCAACAGCGGATCGCCGGCGAAGAAGTTGTCGTTCGCCGCCAACACGACACCGGCTTCGTTCTTCAGCGCGATCAACGGATCGACGTGGATTTGCAGATCGTGAATCTTGTCTTCATAGCGGGCCGAGCGCACATGAAACACATACGACTTTCCGGCGTCGACGTGGAACTTGAACATATCGACGTCTTCGGCCGCTTCGATCGCGCCGCAGACGGTGGCTGGGAGCACGACGGGATTCGCCGTCGCTTGCGTGTTGTTCGTGCCCGACTCGACGACGACCGGATCGCGCACGACGATCAGTTGCCCGACCGTCGACAGCCCTTGCGGCGTGACTAGGCGAAACTCGCGGACGCCGGGCAGCGCACCGGCCGCGGCCGTGAAGCGGATCTTGTGCTTCGTCTGTTCTTTCTTCTTGGCGGGCTCCGGCTTCGCGGCTTCGGGCTTCTTCTCCGCCGCGGCGGCCGACTTCGCATCGACGACCGCTTTCACTTCGGCAGGCTTTCCCTCCGCCGGCTTCGGGTCTTTCGCAAGCATTTTGGGATCGACGACCGGCTTTGTCTCGACCGGTTTCGTCTCAACGAGTGCAGGCTCGGGCACCGCTTCGCCCGTCACCCCTTCGCCGTTCACGAACACCTGGAACGTGCCGAACAGATCGTATCGCGCGCTGACGACATGCTCCGCCGTCTTGCCGGCTTGCACCGCCAACGGCCGCACGTCCATCAGCATCGGATACGAAGCCTGCGCGAGCACTTGCGACGCCGATGCCACGACCGACACGGCGACCGACATGATGACCAACAGCGGCACGATCGAGATAAAACGCTTCATTCCGGAATCTCGCTCCAGGTAGAGTGCCGCGACGGCTTAATGCACGAACAGAAATTGCTTCGAATTGCATAGCGACCAAACCACGTCTTCGTAGAACATGGTCGGATCCTTCGACTCTTTCAGCAGCTTTTCGAGTGTTGAAAGTTCTTTCTCGGTCGGCTTGCGCGCGAGTGCGGCTAGGTAGAGATTTTCCATGATCTCGGCATACGGCTTCTTCGCCTTGAGCATGTTCGCGAGGCGTCCTTTTTGGTCGCTGATCTTCGTCGCCAGGATGTCGCCGTTGAGCGTGTGTAGGGCTTGCGCCAGGTTCTCGTCGGCCACGCGTTCGCATTCGCACACGCTCACGCGCCGCGGCTTGCCGAACGTCGCCAGGAAGTAGTCCGGATAGTTCGAGTCGGGCAGCTCGATCGCTTTCGTGCCGAGCGGCATGTTCTTAAATTTCGTCTGCGAGCCGGTCACGTAGTCGATCGAATCGAGCAGCGACTCCGCTCCGATCCGTTTCACTTCGTAGTGGCTGTAAAAGCGATCGTCGGCGGCGTTGGCCGGCGTCGGCTGCGAATCGAGTTGATAGAGCCGCGAGTTCATCACGGTGCGCATCAGCTGCTTGATGTCGAAGCCGGAAGAGATGAAGTTTTGCGCGAGCGCGTCGAGCAACGGGCGATTCGTCGAGGGGTTCGTGGCGCGCATATCGTCGATCGGTTCGACGAGCCCGCGCCCCATCAGATAACCCATGTAGCGATTCACGAGATTGCGCGCGAAGTATTCGTTCTTCGGCGAGACGAGCCAATCGGCCAGCGGCTGCCGCCGGTCGAGCGCTTCCGCAACCGGCTCCCCTTCGAGCGGCGTCGGCTTCATTACCTTGCCGGTCTTCGGATGGCTCACCTCACCGGTGTTCTTCACCATCACGACTTGCTCGCGCCCGAAGAGCCCGAACTCCGAGCTGTTCTTCGTGCCGACTCGGGCAAAGAACGCCGCGAAGCTGTAGTAGTCTTCTTGGGCATACTTCTCCATCGGATGATGATGGCACTTCGCGCAGAGCAGCCGGACGCCGAGGAAGAGTTGCGCCGTCGTCTCGGCCATGTCGGGCGGATTGGCCGCGATGCGGTAGAAGTTCGACGGCCCATCCATGTAGATCGAGCCTTTCGCCAGCACGAGCTCGCGCACGAACCGGTCGTACGGCTTGTTCTGCCGAAACGAATCTTGGATCCAGTTGTGCAACGACCACATCCCTTGCTCGCCGACGTTCGCGCTCGACGAGCGAATGAGATCGGCCCACTTCAAGCTCCAATACGCGGCATACGCGTTGTTATGCACGTCTTTCGTCGGATCGCCGGTCAGGCCGAGCAAGGCGTCGATCAGCTCGGCCCGCTTGTTCGCAGACTTCTCGGCGAGAAAGGCTTGCGTTTGTTCAACGGTCGGGAGCGAGCCGATCGCGTCGAGATAGGCGCGGCGCACGAACGTGGCGTCGTCGCACAGGCCCGACGGTTCGATGCCGACTTCGCGAAACTTCGTCGCAGCGAGTTCGTCGATGAAGTTGTTGTTCTTCCAGCCCTTGAGCTCCGTCTTGTCGCCGTACGGCACCGTGACGACGACTGCTTGTGCTTGCCCCTCGAAGCGAACGACGATCGGCGCTTGCCCCTTGCCGAACACCTTCGCCAAGCCGGTCGGGCCGACGCTCGCGGTCCCTTCGTCCATGCTGTCGTATTTGGCCAGGGCCGTGACGTCGCGCGTCGCGCCGTCGGAGTAGGTCGCTTCGACTCGGAACTGCTGCGTGAACCCCAGCGCCCCGACGCGCGCTACCGGCGTCACTGCGATGCCCGTCACTTTCGCTTCTTTCGAGTTCGGCGCCGGCGCGCCTCCCGAGAGCCAAGCGGCGAGGGTTTGGTATTCGATCGAGCTTTTGTCGAGCCGCTTGTTCCCGCCGTGCGGCACTTGCAACAGCGGCTTCATGAAGATCAAGCTCTTTTCCGGTTCGACTAAGTCGACGCGGCGCCCTTGCCAATCGCGCACCATCGCGCGGTAGTCTTCATCCGGAGCGTAGCCGAACACGGAGAGCTTGAAGCCCCCTTTGCCGTGTTGGCTGGCGTGGCACGACGCGGAGTTGCAGCCGGTCTTACTTAAGATCGGCGTCACTTCGCGCGTGAAGCTGATCGCCGGCTTCTCCAACACCCCGACGACTTCCACCTCGACCTGCTCGGTGCGCGGGCCGACGGTTACCGAGATCTTCGCCTTGCCGTTCGACTTGGCGAGCAATTGCCCGCTGCTGCTGATCGAAACGACGGCCCCGTTCTCCGACTTATAGATCGCCGCTTGCGTCAGGTCGGCCGAATGTTCGCCGACGTTCCCCTTCGGGCCGAGCTCCGTAACGAGCAACTGCCCCCGATCGAAATTGCCGCGCAGCGTGATCGACGCCGGGCGAACTTGGAACGCCGATTCGGCACGTGCCGCCGACGAAAGCCGATCCCCCAAGCAGAGCGCAGCGATGCCGCAGAGCATCGCCGGCGCGAATCGCGATAGGGCCCGAAGCAAATCGTGGGGACGCATGGCGAGCATGGCATCGGCCTCCAAGGCGGGAAGAGCGGCGGGCGGGATGGCTGCGGCAGGCAAGCGAGAACCCGAAGCAGCACGAGGCGGGGCGGCCGGGCAACCGCTTGGAAAAAGCGATTACATCAGCCGGGCCTTATTATGGTCGAGCGCCGCCGCGATTCACAAGAGATTTAATTGGATAAAGCGGTTGAATCGTGGGCCGTGTCGCTTTGCGCAAGTAACGGTCGGCAAGAAAGTTAGGACTGCCGGCAAGATTAGGCTGCTCGCTCCCGGCCGGTCGAGCCGATAGAAATGGATGCAGCAAGCATCAAATTACCTTGATGCTCGCTTACGGCAGGCTTAGAATGCCGCTTGAGCATGCCGGTGTGCCGAACAAGCGTTCGTCCCGCATTGGTGTGTTGTTCGTGCTGCGCGTATACTGCTGCGTCCCGCCTCGTTCGAGTTTGCTCCCGCCCCAAGTTTGATCCTGCCTTGCCGATGGCGAATCATCCCGATTCGCGATCTCTCGCCGACTTAAGGAGTGCTTCCATGCTGAATATCCCTACGGGCATTTCGCGCGACTGTAGCCAAGTGAACCGTCGCACGTTTCTGGAAGTCGGTTCGATCGCAGGACTCGGCCTTTCTTTGCCCGGGCTTCTCGCCGCCCGCCAAGCCATGGCGAAGTCGACGGGCAAGAGCGCAAAAGACTGCAACGTCATCCTCGTCTGGTCGCGCGGGGGTGTGAGCCATCACGACACGTTCGACCCCAAGCCGACGGCCGCAGCCAACGTGCGCGGCGAGTTCGGCGTGATCGACACGGCGCTCCCCGGCGTGAAGTTCACCGAGATCGTTCCTCGCATGGCGAAGGAAGCCAAGCGCTTCGGCTTGCTGCGGGGCTGGAACCCGCGCAACGGCTCGCACGGCACCGCCGATCAATATGTGATGACGGGCCAGAAGTTCAACCCGGCCGTCGCGTACCCGACCTACGGTTCGGTCGTGAGCAGCGTCAAAGGTTTTAAGACGGCGATGCCTCCGTTCGTGCAACTCGGCACGGAAGTCGATCGTCGCTTCGGCGGCGGCTTGCCCGGCTTCCTCGGCTTGGAGCATGGTGCGTTCGAGATGCCGGCCGATCCGAGCGTGAAGACGTTTACCGTGCGCGATATCACTCCGCCGGCCGGTGTCGATATGCCGCGCATCTCGCGCCGCCGCTCGATGCTCGGCACGATCGACTCGTTGCAACGCCAAGTCGAGCTTCAGCCCGCCGCTTACGACGCGCTCGACGAACACTACAAAGCCGCGCTCAACATGATCACGGCTCCCGAAACGCAACGGGCCTTCCAGATCGACCAAGAGAAAGACAAGCTTCGCGACGGCTACGGCCGAACCGCTTTCGGTCAGCGCATGCTGCTGGCCCGCCGGTTGATCGAGTCGGGCGTCCGCTTCGTCACCGTCACCGATGGCGGCTGGGACACGCATGCGAACAACTTCACGAGCTTGAAAAACAAGTTGATTCCGCCCGTCGACCAAGCGTTGCCGGAACTCTTGATCGACTTGGAACAACGGGGCTTGCTCGACACGACACTCGTCGTCTGGCTCAACGACTTCGGCCGGACGCCGAAGATCAACTCGGCCAGCGGTCGCGACCATTGGTCGACCTCGGGCTTCGCGATCATGGCCGGCGCCGGCGTCCCCGGCGGCTCGGTCATCGGCCGCACCGATGAAGAAGGGGGCTACGTCGTCAACGGCGAATACTTCTCCGAAGACCTCGCCGCCACGATCTACTCGAAGATCGGCATCCCGACCGACACGATGATGTCGACCGCCGACGGCCGCCCGGTAGCCTTGAACGAAGGCCGCCCGATCCGCGAGTGGAGCTGAATCTAGTCCCTCAGGTTTCGCCATGCTGACCGTTTGGGGCTCAGGGCAACGCTTTTGCGACGGCCGAAGCCGGCGCGACTTTCTCCGCGTCGGCGCGCTCGGCGGTGCGCTGTCGCTTTCCGATCTCTTGCGGCTGCGCGCCCAAGGGACGCCGGCCGGCACATCCTCGCACAAGTCGGTCTCGCGCAAGTCGGTGATCATGGTCTGCCTGAACGGCGGGCCGAGCCACATCGACATGTACGACCTCAAGCCGGAAGCTCCGGCCGAGCTGCGTGGCGAGTTTCGTCCGATCCAGACGAACGTCCCCGGCTTCGACATTTCGGAGCTGATGCCGCTCCAAGCTCGGATCGCCGATAAGTTGGCGCTGGTCCGGAGCGTGCAATGGCCGCTCGACGACGGCCACCATCTGCACTTGGTCTTCAGCGGCTTTCCGAAGTCGGCGGCGCGTCCCTCGTTCGGCTCGATCGTGAGTCGCGTCCGGAGCGAACGGGACAAGCGGAATCCGTTGCCGCCGTACGTCAGCATGGCGCAGTTCCCGACGCATCCCGTTCTGGTCGGGCACGAAGAGCCGTCGTATCTCGGCTCGGCTTATCGAGCGTTCGTGCCGTATGAAGCCGGCGCTATGGTCGCCGGCCAAATCAACTACACCGGTCCCGGCGCGGGAGCCGTTAAGAATCTGGAACCGACGCTCGGCATCACGCGCGATCGCCTCGCGAATCGCTCGA
The DNA here is from genome assembly GCA_021413845.1 of Planctomycetia bacterium. NCBI lineage: Bacteria > Pseudomonadati > Planctomycetota > Planctomycetia > Planctomycetia bacterium. The sequence continues at coordinate 65,351 of JAIOPP010000069.1, forward strand.
CGCTGCTCCAGGGCCTAGACAAGCTTCGTCGCGAGATCGACGCACAGGGCGAGATGGCCGGCATCGACGCCTTCACAGTGCGAGCGCTCGACATGGTCGGCTCGCGCCAAGTGCGCGAAGCGTTCGACATCAGCCGCGAGCCTCCGGAAGTGCAGGCCAAATACGGCGGCGACGTCGTCTGCAAAAACGATCCCGATCGCCGCCGCTGTTGGGAAGGGAGCAAGTTTCTCCAAGCGCGCCGGCTCGTCGAGGCAGGCGTTCCCGTGGTGACGTTGGCCGTCGGCGTTTGGGATACGCACAGCGATCATTTCACCTACCAGCGCGACAACCTCCCGCTGCTCGATCGCTCGCTGCACGCGCTCGTAACGGACCTCCACGAGCGGGGCTTAGATAAAGATGTGGCCGTGGTCGTGTGCGGCGAAATGGGCCGGACCCCGCGGATCAACAAGACCGCCGGCCGCGATCACTGGCCCTCGGCCGGTTTCGCTCTATTCGGCGGCGGCCTCCGGATGGGGCAAGTCGTCGGCGCGACCGACGCCCGCGGCGAACGTCCGAAGACCCGACCGTATACGCCGCAGAATATCCTGGCTACGCTGTATCACTTCCTCGGTATCGACCCGACATTGACGTTTCTCGACCACGCCGGCCGACCACGCTATGTTCTCGACGACCAAGAGAAGATCGCCGAACTGATTTGAAAAAGAGCTCCGTACTCAGACCGATAATCGACCTCCGAGATTTGCTATGTGGTCTTCGTTCCTGCACCGTCGCGATGCTCTGCGCGTCGGCTCGTTGACCGCTGCGGCGACGTTGCTGCCGGTGAGCGGTCGCTGCGCCGAGGTTGCCGGAGCGCCGTCGCTCGTGCCGACCGCCGACTCCGTCATCTTCTTGAACATGATGGGGGGCGTGACGCATCACGAGTCGTTCGATCCGAAGCCCGACGCCCCGGAAGACGTCCGCGGGATCCTCTCGCCGATCGCGACGACGCTCCCCGGCATTCAGTTCGCCGAAGTCTGCCCGAACCTCGCGAAGATCGCGCATAAGATTGCGCTCGTGCGCAGCTACTCGCACACGAACAACGACCACTTGATGAGCCAAGCCTATGCCCTCTCGGGCCGGCCGGTCGGGCTCGGCGCGATTCAGAAAGAGCCGAACATCGGCTCGATCGTCGCCCATCTGAAAGGCCCGCGCAACGACCTGCCGGGCTACATCGCGGTGCCGGGGTTCACGCGTCCCGGCCCGCCCCCTTACGACCTCTTCGTGGGCGGCTGGCTCGGCCGCGAACATGCGCCGTTCTGCGCGGCCCGCGAGCCGAAGGAGCCCGACTTCACGAAAGGGCCGCTCTACAAGAACCCAAAAGCGACGATCGACGAGCAGTTGGAACCGGCGAGCATCAGCTTGCCGACGGAGCTCAGCGGCGCGCGACTTTCCGCGCGGGCCGAGTTGCGCGCGCTGCTCGACAATCAGCTGCGCGCCGGCGACGTGCTCGCCGCGCACAACGACATGGACGCCCACTACCGCAACGCTTTCCGCATGCTCTCTTCGACGAAGGTGCGCGACGCCTTCGACGTTTCCGGCGAGCCGCTCGCCGTGCGCGAGACGTACGGCCGTACCAAGATCGGCGGACGGGTGTTGATGGCGCGCCGCTTGGTGGAAGCCGGCGCGAGGTTCGTCATGGTCGACTACGGCTACGATCCCGAGTACGGCAACCTGTGGGACAATCACAACGTCGCCGCGCAAAACTTTCCGGTGCTCGGCGAAATGGCGAAGCGGCCGTACCATGTGGCCGGCATGGACCGCGCCTTCGCCGCGTTGTTGAACGATCTGGAAACGCGCGGCTTGCTCGCGCGCACGCTCGTCGTCTTCATCACGGAGTTCGGGCGGACGCCGCGCATCAACAACGGGGGCGGCCGCGACCATTGGGGCCCTTGCGGCTCGATCTTCTTCGCCGGCGGCGGCACGCAGCGCGGCACCGTCATCGGCACGACCGATCGCAACGGCGCTTACCCGACGAGCGAAGCGAACTCGCCGGCCGACGTCGCCGCGAGCATCTATCGAGCCCTCGGCATCGACATCGCCACGCGCTTGCTCGATCCCGAAAATCGCCCTCATTTCGTCCTGCCCGAAGGCCGCGTCATCCCGGGCTTGTTCGCGTAGCTGGGCGCTGCGAGTTGCGGCGACCACCACCGCCGAGAGGTCTCGAATGTCGATCGTTGTGATTCGCTATAGCATCCTTCTCGTTGCGATCTTGTTCTTCCCGGCGGTGAGCGAAGCGGCGGTGTTGCGAGCCGGCGTCGCGCGGGTGGAGATCACCGATCGCGAGGCGGGACCGGTTCACGATCCTTCCTATGTGAAGGCGCTCGTGCTCAAGAGCGACGAGCGAGTCGCGGTGTTGATCACGGTCGATGCCGTGGCGATCGGCGAGATCGGACGGATCGGCAACGAATACCTGCCGCAAGTTCGGGCCCGGCTGCAAAAAGAGCTCGGGATCGCGCCGGAGAACGTACTCGTCAACGCGAGCCATTGCCATAGCGTCGTTCGCAAAGATACCGACGCGCTGACCGTACAAGCCGTGACGGAAGCCTGGCACGCGCTGGTGCCGGTCACGGTCGGCGCGGGCGTCAGGCAGGAAGCGCGGATCAGCGAGAACCGCCGCTTGAAGATGAAGGACGGGAGCGAAGTCGATATGCGTCGGGCTTACTCGCTGCCGCGCGACGAAGACGTGGCCGGCGTCGGCCCGATCGACCCGACGGTCGCGGTCGTGCGGATCGATCGCGAAGACGGCCGGCCGCTCGCCGTGGTTTATCATTTCGCTTGCCACCCGATCATGAATCCGCCGCGGCTCGGGAACTCGGCCGACTTCCCCGGCACGGCCTCGAAGGTGATCGAAGAGTCGCTCGGCAACGGCGCGCTCGCGCTGTTCGTGCAGGGATGCTGCGGCGACATCAATCCGGTGCGCTATAAAGATGTCGGGCGCCCGCCGAACGCCGAGCCGCTGGGAAACATGCTCGGCTTAAGCGTCATGCAGGCGTGGAAGAAGATCGCGCCGCAAGCGAAAGCCGCGATCCGCGTCGACAACGTTGTGATCCCGCTTCCGCGCGGAACCGATTTGGAGCATCGCATCGGCGCGATCGAAGCCGAGCAAACGAAGTTGCTCCGGGCACTGAAGCCGACGGATATCGACTTCAAATCGTTCGTGCCGCTCTATCTGCAACACAAACTCTCGCCGGAGTTCCCGTCGCTCCCTGCGCAAGCCTATCTACACGACCGCGCGCTCGGCCGCGACGAGCTCGACAAGCTCGACGCCGCGAACCGGAAGAGCATCGACGCCTATCTCGAAAACATTCGCACCATGGAACGGCTCACGCGGCTCAACGTCAACCTTGCGCTGCTCCGGAAGCATCTTGCGCAGAATCAAGCCGCCGGCCAAGCCCCGTTGCAGGTCGAGATCGCAGGGCTGCGGGTCGGTGAGTTTCGGTTAGTTGCGTTTCCCGGCGAACTCACCGTCGAGATCGGCCTAAACATCAAGCGACGAGCGGCCGCGCCGTTCACGGCCGTCTCGGGCTACACCAACGGCTACATCTACTATCTGCCGACCGTGCAACAACGCGGCAACACTGGCTACGCACAGGAAGATTGCGATTGCCTCGTCGCCCCGGAGTGGCAACAACTGTTCGAGACGAAGGCGCTCGAAATGCTGAAGAAGCTCTAGCCCGGCGTGTGCGTTTTACGGTTTCGCAAACACATCGAGCGGCTTGCCGTCGGCGGTGAAGCCGGTGAGGCCGAGGAGCTTCGCGGCGGTCGGGGCGACGTCGATGTTCTCGACCCCGGCGACTTTCGAGCCCGCCTGAATCCCTCGTCCGCTGACGATGCAGATCGCGTTCATCTTCGGCTCGCGGGCGAGAAAGCCGTGCGTCCCCTTCGCGACTTTCCCCTCGGCCTGCGTCGCGACGAGCGTCTCTCCTTCGGCCGATGCGGAAACGCCGTAGCCGTCTTTCGCAACGAGAATCAAGTCGGGCGCCTGAGCATACTCGCGCGGGTGCGGCAAGCCGTGCTCCGCAAACTGCGCGGGCTCCAACACTTCGGCGACCCCTTCTTGTCCGGTGAACATCGCGACGAATTTCTTTCGATCGGCGTCGACGCTGCCGGGATCGTTGCAATAGACGAGCCCGATGCCCCCTTCGGGAAACACATTGATCCGCGCCTCGACGACCTTCCCCCCAGGGCCGACCTTCAGCAAGCCCGCGTTCCGCAGCAGCACATGCGGGCGGAGCGCCTTGGGAGTGTGCGTGAAGCCGTGATCGGCGACGATGAAGATCGTGGTCTGCGCGCGCAGGCCGGCATCATCCAGCGCCTGCACGACCTTCGCCACGCAAGTGTCTGCATAGGCGTTGGCGGTGTAGCCCGACGGGGTTTGCGGCCCGTCGGCGTGCTGCGTGGAGTCGCAGTTGAGCAAGTGGAGCAGCAGCAGGTTCGGCATCCGGTGGCGAATCAAATAGCAAGCGGCCTCGGTCCAAGCCAAATCGCGCCCTACCATGCTGCCGGCTTTGAACGTGGCATCCGTCGCGTCGGCGAGAATGCCGGCCTTGACGAGATCGGCGATGAGCCGCGGAGTGCTGTGCGAAACGGCGTCGGGTACATCGGGAAAACTATCGTCGAGCGTCTTCGAGCCGCGCGTGCAGGGCCAATTGATCTCGGCGGTCGCAAGGCCGGCCCGATGGGCGACGTCGAACAACGTCGGCGTGCGGATCATCTCGGCTTGGTCGCGCTTCGGATCGGCGAACACGGGCACGTCGACCCCGCCGCGCACCAGCACGCCGTTCGCCAACACGCCATGCTTCTCGGGCCGAACGCCGGTGACGAGCGACGTATGATTCGGCCACGTGACGGAGGGGTTGGAGACCTTCATGCCGCCGACCGCGAGCGCCCCTTCTTTCGCGAGCCGACGAATTGTCGGGATCGGCGCTTTCGGATCGTCGAGCAAGTAAGCGGCGAAGCCATCGACGTTGATGATGACGACATGCGACTTCGGCTCGGCCGCCAAGCCGGGCACCGCTCCGGCGACAAGCAGGGCCGAGCCGAGCAAAAATCGAAGGCAAGCCGAAGGGCAATTCATATTCGTATCCCAAAAAGTGGTCGGAGCGGCGGCGACGGTATTCTAACTCGCTCGCGAATTGATATCATCCGGAAGCGCATGATTCCATCCCTTACGAGTTTCATCCACGAGGCCCAGCGTATGCTTTCCACTCGCAAAACAGGGCGAACCTGCTCATGGTCGCTTGTTGCTTTCGCGGCGATCGCTCTTGCGCTCGCGCAGCCTGTTGAAACGGCGGCGGCCGAAGACGGGCTTCCTTCTTGGAACGAGGGCGCGACCAAAACCGCGATCGTCGACTTCGTGCGCCGGACGACGACCGACGGCTCGCAAGAGTTCGTGTCGGTCGCCGATCGGATCGCCGTGTTCGACAACGACGGCACTCTGTGGAGCGAACAGCCGATGTATGTGCAGTTGGTCTTCGTGATCGATCGCGTACACAAGCTCGCGCCCGAGCACCCGGAGTGGAAAACCGAGCAGCCGTTTCGCGCCGTGCTCGAACACGACCTAAAAGCGCTCGCCGCAACGGGCGAACATGGTCTGATGCAGCTCATCATGGCGACGCACGCGGGCATGACCACGGCGGAATTCAAAACGATCGTCGAGGCTTGGCTCGCCACGGCCGAACATCCGAAATATAAGCGACCCTATACCGAGTGCATCTACCAGCCGATGGTAGAGCTGCTCGCCTACTTGCGCGCGCATGGCTTCAAGACCTACATCGTCTCGGGCGGCGGCATCGAGTTCATGCGCCCGTGGACCGAGAAGACGTACGGCATTCCTCCCGAGCAAGTCGTCGGCAGCAGCATCACGTTGAAGTACGAGGTCGTCGAGGGGCGTCCCGAGCTTCAGCGTTTACCGAAGGTCGACTTCATCGACGATGGACCGGGCAAACCGGTCGGCATCGAGCGGTTCATCGGTCGCCGCCCGATCGCGGCTTTCGGCAACTCCGACGGCGACTACGAAATGTTGCAATGGACGACCACGGGCAAGGGTCCGCGATTCGGCCTGATCGTGCATCACACCGACGCCGAGCGCGAAGCGGCTTACGATCGGACTTCGCATTTCGGCAAGCTGGCCCGAGCACTCGACGACGCACCGAAATTCGGCTGGACCGTGATGGACATGAAGCGCGATTGGAAAACGATCTTCCCGCCGAAATAGTCCAGAGCATGGCCTAAATCTGCGCGTTGAAATCGAGCGGTCGAAGTGCGATGTTGGGCCTTGTGAAGAGACGAGACTCCGACCTCCGGTAGGTTTCGACACGTCGCTCGTCTACGCGAGACCGGCGACGAAGAATTGTGAGGGGAAGTTCGAGCCCGTGCCGCGCCGCTTGTCGCCGCAGGGGCTGGAAGTAATCGAGCAGGAAGCTCGGTCCCTCGCGACGCCGGTCAGCCGAGCCGCTGCTTAAAAACCAGTCGGCGCGGTGTCTCTTTCCGGCCTGCGTGGTGCGTGCGGCTCGCTTCGGCGGGGCGGGCGCTCTTCGCGAGCTCGTGCCGTTGTGCGTTCGTGGATGAAGCGCGCGACGACCGTCTGCACGGGCTCGAACTTGCACGACGGTCTGCGCGAGGTTGCAAACTTGCGCGGAGCGCTTCGCTGCCCCCAGGGTGTCGTCCGGTGCGTCGTCGCTCGGGCCCGTGCTTCTTGCGAGCCGCTTCGCAGAAGACCGGCCGGGAGCAATGCTCTGCGCAGAGAACCGTTTGACAAGATGCCCGACCGAACCTGGGCGACGACGCACGAACTTTTTCGAATCGCAATCGAGCGCGACCTGGGCCGCGCTGCGCGCCGCCGACGCCGAGCGTCGCCGAAGCCGAGCGTTGTCGCGTTCGGTAGTCGCTCGACCTGGCGGCGAGTACATTGAAGCCGCATCGCCTCGCTTCAAACACTCTCAGCGCACGGATCTATGATCAAGCTCACCTTCCACGGCGCGGCCGAAACCGTCACCGGTTCGAAGTATCTCTTGGAAACCGATCGCGGCCGCATCCTCATCGATTGCGGGCTGTTTCAAGGTCTCAAGGAATTGCGGCAGCGCAATTGGAATCCGCTTCCGTTTCCGGCCGCGTCGGTCGATGCCGTCGTGCTCACGCACGCGCATATCGACCACATCGGCTACTTGCCGCATTTCGTGAAGTCGGGCTTCGAAGGTCGCGTGCTCGCGACGCCGGCCACGGTCGATCTGATGAGCATCCTGCTGCTCGATTCTGCGCGGAATCAAGAGAACGATGCCGAGTATGCGAATCGAAAAGGGTTCTCGAAGCACCGGCCCGCGCTGCCGCTTTACGACGAGCGCGACGTGAAGCGCACGATGCAGCTCGTCGATGCCGTGCCGCGCGAAGCGTGGTTCAATCCGGCCGGCGATATCTGGTGTCGCTATCACGACGCCGGCCATCTGCTCGGCTCGGCGATGATCGAGGTCGAAGTGCGCTCGGGCCCAAAGCCGCTGAGAATGAAGCCGCTGAGAATTACGTTCTCGGGCGACGTCGGCCGCTACGATGCCCCGCTCTATCACGACCCACTCTCGCCGCCGGCCTGCGACTACCTCATCTGTGAAAGCACCTACGGCAATCGCGATCACGGCACCGAAAACGTCCTCGATCAATTGTGCGATGTCGTCTTGGCGTCGATCGAGCGCGGCGGCGTCATGCTCACGGCGTCGTTCGCCGTCGGCCGCGCGCAGCAGATCATCTATCTGTTGCGCGTGCTGATCGAGCAGGGGCGGATTCCCGAGCTACCGATCTATCTCGATAGCCCGATGGCGAGCACGGCGATGGACGTGTTCCGCAAGTATGCCGCCGATCACGACCTCGTCGAAATGGGAGGCCGAAACCCGAAGCAAGTGCTCGAAGCGCCGAACGTGCATCTCGCGCGCTCGGCCGAAGAGTCGAAACGAATCAACGAGGTCGCCGGCCCGGCCGTGATTATCGCCAGCAGCGGCATGATGACCGGTGGTCGCATCTTGCACCACTTGAAGCGGCGCTTGCCCGACCCGAAGACGACGCTCGTCGTCGGCGGCTATCAAGCCGAGGGAACACGCGGACGGGATATTCAAGACGGTCGTCGCACGATCCGCGTCTTCGGCAGCGACGTGCCGGTGCGTGGGCATGTCGCCGAGATTTCAGCCATCAGCGGACACGCCGGTCGGAGCGAACTCTTGCGTTGGCTTCAGCCGCTCGCGCCCCCCAAACGCACGTTCATCACCCACGGCGAACTCGACGCCGCGAATGCCTTAGCGCAGACATTGCGGCAAGACCGAGGCTGGAACGTCACGATCCCGAAGATGGGCGAAGCGTTTACGCTGGAGCACGGCACATGAGCGGCGAATCGCCCCGGCCGGGATCGGCAGACCAAAACGAACCGAAGACGACCACGGAAGCGGAACTGCTCCGGCGGCTGATGAACGCACCGAGCTACCTCCGCGCCGATCGCGACATCGACTTTCTGAATCGCGATGCGTTGCGTCCGGTGCGGATGCAACTGGAGCTGTTGAAGCCCGAGATGGCGCTCGAAGAAAACGGTATCGACTCGACGATCGTGCTGTTCGGCAGCGCGCGGATCGCGGAGCGCTCGCTCGCCGAGGTGCGCGTGCGCGAAGCCGAAGCGGCGCTTGCCGCCGGCCCGAACGAACCGCGCGCCGTGCGAGAGCTGGCGCGCGTGAGGCGGCTGGCCGCGCTGGCGCACTATTACGACGAGGCCCGGGAGTTTGCTCGGATCGTGTCGAGCACTTGTCAGATCCAAGGGAAGTGCGACTTCGTGATTCTCACCGGCGGCGGCCCGGGCATCATGGAAGCCGGCAACCGCGGCGCGCACGACGTCGGCGCGAAATCCATCGGGCTCAATATCACGCTGCCGCACGAGCAGTTTCCGAACCCTTACATCACGCCGGCCTTGTGCTTTCAGTTCCGCTATTTCGCGTTGCGGAAGATGCACTTCCTCATGCGAGCCCAAGCGCTGGTCGTGTTTCCCGGCGGCTACGGCACGCTCGACGAGCTCTTCGAAACGCTCACGCTCCGACAAACGGGCAAGCTCAAACCGATCCCGATCATTCTCTACGGCCGCGAGTATTGGGAGCGCGCCTTCGATCCGCAATTCTTAGCCGACGAAGGGACGATCTCCGACGAAGACCTGAGCTTGATACAATACTGCGACGACCCGACGGAGACGTGGAACATCATCCAAACCTTCTACCGCGAGCAAGGGGAGAAGGAGGAGAAGACGTTGAAATAGGGGAGGAGCGCCTTTGTCGGGCTTTTCCAGGGATCTGCACTCCGCGGCTCTTGAGTTAAGTGTGCTGCGAATTGACAACGACTCGCGCCCCCTTCAAACTGTGAGTTCATTCCTGCTCGCGATTCATGCTTTTCGAAAGGAACCTTCTCATGGCGACCGCTACGCCTCCTCGTCCGGCCGGGCCGAAAATTCGTCTCACCAAACTCTTCATCGACAACCAATGGGTCGATGCCGCCGAAGGGGGAACGATCGAAGCGTTGAATCCGGCGACCGGTGCCGTGATCGCGACCGTCGCCGCAGGGACCGCCGCCGACATCGACAAGGCCGTGAAGTCGTCGCGCCGCGCGCTCGACAAAGGTCCATGGGGCAAGATGGACGCCGCCGATCGGGGCGAGTGTCTCTACCGTTTGGCACTCTTGATCGAACAACACGCCGAAGAGCTCGCGCAGCTCGAGTCGCTGAACTGCGGCAAGACCATCACCGACTCGCGCGGCGATATGAAGGGCTCCGTCAACTTCCTGAAATACTTCGCCGGCATGGCCGACAAGATTCAAGGGAACACGCTGCCGATGCGCGGCGAGTTCCTCTCGTACACGTTGCGCCAACCGGTCGGCGTCGTCGCGCAGATCATTCCGTGGAACTTCCCGGTCTTCATCATGTGCGGCAAGATCGCACAGACCTTGGCCTGCGGCAACGTGATGGTCATCAAGCCGGCCGAGCAAACGCCGCTCACCGCGCTCCGCATCGCCGAACTCGCCGCCGAAGCAGGCTTTCCAGCCGGCGTGATCAACGTCGTGAACGGCTTCGGCGAAACGGCCGGGGCCGCGCTGTGCGTTCATCCGGAGGTCGACATGGTCGGCTTCACCGGCCATGTGGACACCGCGAAGATCATCCAACACGCCGTCACCCCAACGTTGAAGCGCACCGCCTTCGAGCTCGGCGGCAAGAGCCCGAACGTGATCTTCGCCGATTGCGATATGGACCAGGCGGTCGCCGGCGCTTACCACGCCATCTACTTCCACGGCGGCCAATGTTGCACGGCGGGCAGCCGGCTGTTCGTCGAGAAGAAGATTCAAGATGAGTTCGTCGGCAAGTTGGCCGAGAAGGCCAAGCAGCGCAAGGTCGGCGACCCGCTCGACCCGAACACGCAACAAGGCCCGCAAGTGTCGAAGGAACAGCTCGACAAAATCCTGGGCTACGTCGAGCTCGGCAAGAAACAAGGGGCGCAGCTCGTCACCGGCGGCGCGCAGCGCGGCAGCGAAGGGTTCTTCATCGAGCCGACGATCTTCAACAACGTGAAAGACGAAATGTCGATCGCCCGCGATGAAATCTTCGGCCCGGTCGTGAGCGTGTTGCCGTTCAGCGACGTTGAAGAGATGGTCGAACGGGCGAACAACACCAACTACGGTCTCGCGGCCGGCGTGTGGACGAAGAACATCGACAAAGCGCATCTCTTCGCAAAGCGCGTGAAGGCCGGAACCGTGTGGGTCAACTGCTATCACGTGCTCGATGCTTCGACCCCATTCGGCGGCTTCAAGCAGTCGGGCCACGGTCGCGATTTCGGCACCGCCGCGATCGAGCACTACACCGAGTTGAAGACCGTCACGGTCAAGCTCGGTTAATGCCGGTGCCCGACGGTTACTTAAGCGCAAGCCGGCGCGACTTGGCCTAGAGCCGTGCTGGTGGTTTCCGGCGAATTTCGCTATCTATATCGAGCGGGAGGGGAAGTCTTCCTTGACACCCCCTCCCGCTCGTTTCACAATCGGATTCGGCCCGTCGTCGGGTCGTGCATCCCCCACGTTTGCCGAGTGTGACCGCTATGAAGTTCGTTTCGCTGAGGAATGGTTCGAGTAGGTCGTGCGCTGCGGCGCTGTCGGTCGCGCTGGTGCTGGGCGTCGCCGGCGGTTGCGGTGTCGAAAGCTATGAAACACGGATGGCGACGACGATCGAAGATCTGAAGCACGACAACAAATTCGTCGGGCTCGATAAGACCTATACGAAGCTCGTCGCTCCCGGCGGCGAGGCAGCCGTGGCGATCTCGCCCCGCTTGCGTCTGCCGGTTCTGTTCGGTCGGCTCGCCGCCTATACGGCCGAATCTGCCGATCCCGAAAAAGGGAGTGAACGAATTCCGACGAATCGGCTGCTCCCTCCGCCGCCGCTGCCGGGAATTCCCGGCTTTCAAGAAACGTTCGAATTGATGATCGGCTCCAAGGTGGGGACCCGACCGTGGCACATCTACATGGGGGTCGTGCGCCACGAGCCGGGCTCCGGCGGCAGCGCGGCCGAGCTCGCTAAGATTCTCGATGCCGCGAAAGCGGCTCAGCCCGACGTGCCGGACTTGGCCTGGCAAGACACGCCCGTGCTCGCTCTGCGCAAGGGAGACGCGTCGCGCGTTTGGAAAACTTTGCAGATCAAAAGTCCGCAGTTGTTTTACATGCGCGGCAACGAGCCCGGCGATCTCAACGGCACCTTCACCATCATGGTGCTCAACGTGCCGGGCAAAGCGCCGATCGGCGATCACCAGATCGTGATCGGATCGCGCTTGGTTTCACTAGCCAACGACCTACAACGCATTAATGAAGTGTTGGCCGCGAGCATGGGGACGCTGGAAATCGATCCGGCTCTGCCTGCCGCCGCCCCTAAGCCGAACTAACTCACGCGGTGCGTCGACCACGACGCGCCGCTCCATGGAAGGAGCCTTTCGATGACGTTCCGCAGCTTCTATCGCCTCGCGCCGATCGCGATTCTCTACCTCTCTACAAGCATCGGCCTCGGCCTCGCGCTGGTCTATACATCGGCCGCCGAACAGGCAAGCGCCGCCGATGCGCCGGCCGGCGAAGACAAAGGACAGGCCGAGCTCGACGCCGCGCTCGATGCCCGTATCTCGGCGAAGTCGTTCGACGATCTCGAGCAAGTCATCAAGCAGACGCGCAAAGCGATCGAGAAAGGTCTCGGCCCGACCAATTTGATGTATGCGAAGAAGCTCTTGGCTTCGGTGTTTTATCAACGGGGCGAAACGCTCGGCGAACGGGTGCTGGAAGCGACCGACTTCGATCCGCGCGTGGCGCAGGCACGCGTCGCCGCCGTCGGCGATCTCAGCGAAGCGCTCGCCAACGATCCGGATCTTTCGGCGGCGTACGTGCTCATCGCCCGCTTGCAACTTCTTCCCGGCGGCGACATCAAGCAAGCTAAAACGATGCTCGACGCGGCGGTGAAATCCAAGGCGACCGACGACGAAACCCGAGCGAAAGCCTTGACGCTGCGGAGCGCCTTCGGCTCGAAGCCGGAAGAGCGCCTCGCCGATCTCGACGAAGCGATCCGCCTCAACGCCGGCGACGCGCAAACGTTTCGCCTCCGCGCCGCGGTGAAGCTGAGCACGAACAAAGCGGCGGAAGCGGTCGCCGATTTCGATGAGGCTTTGCTGATCGCCCCGACGCACGCCGCTACGCACGAAGCCCGCGGACTAGCGCTCGCCGCGCAAGAGAAATGGGAGGAAGCGAAGAAGAGCCTCACGCGCGCCGCACAACTCGTCCCTCAATCTCCGGCCGCGATTCTGCAACGAGGTCGCGTGAGCCTGCTGGCGGGCGATACGAAGTCGGCCATCGCCGATGCCGAAGCGGCGCTGAAGATCACGCCGGACATGCCGGAAGCGATTCTGCTTCGCGGCCGCGCACGACAAGCCGCCGGCGACAAGCAAGGCGCGCGCGAAGACGCCGACCTGCTGCTGAAACGCTTCCCCGACGCTCCGGGCGCATTGCGCTCGCGCGTCGCCCTGTTGCTCGACGACAATAAGTACGAAGAGTCGATCCCCGACTTGGAAAAGTTGGCGAAGCTGGAACCGGAAGACGACGCGATCTTACTGCAGCTGGCCGTCGTGCGCAACGCGTTGAAGCAGCACGCCGAAGTGATCGACATTTCCAACCGTCTGCTGAAGCGCGATGCCGACAACTGGCGCGCGATGCGCATTCGGGGCGATGCACACCTCAACGCCGGCAAGCAAGCCGACGCAATCGCCGACTACGAGGCCGCGCTGAAGATCGAGCCGAAAGACACCGGCATCCTCAACAATCTCGCGTGGGTACTCGCGACCTCGCCCGACGACAAGCTGCGCAACGGCAAACGGGCCATCGAGCTCGCCGACAAAGCCTGCCAGCTAACGAACCATAAGATCGTGCATATCTTGAGCACGCTCGCGGCGGCGTATGCCGAAGAAGGAAACTTCACCGCCGCGAAAGAATGGTCGAACAAAGCCCTCGCCGCCGCCGAAGGAGACGCCGAAAAAGAAAGCCTGCGCAAGGAACTCGCGAGCTACGAAGCGAAAAAACCGTGGCGCGAAGCGATCGTCGGCGCGGTCGAAAAACCGGAAGTGAAGCGCAAGTAAGCGAGCGCTTGCTTAGCGTTCGCTGCCGTTGTCGTCGGTCGATGCAGCGCCGTTCGTCGGCGCGGCGCCGTTGCCGTCGGTTCCGGCCGTGTAGCGTTCGGCCCAGGCCGCTAGGTCGGCCATTCCCTTGCGATGGCAGAAGTCGCCGAACGTCTCGTCGGCGGCTCGTTCATGCTTGAAGTAATGGAAGACCGGCATCAAGGTCGGCACCAAGTCTTCTTCCGGCACCGAGTCTTTGTAGATCGTGTTGAGGCGATCGCCGAGCAACCGTCCGCCGAGCAGCAGCGTGTATTTCCCAGCCGCCTTGCCGACGAGACCGACGTCGCTGTTGTAGGGGCGAGCGCAGCCGTTCGGGCAGCCGGTCATGCGGACGGTAAACGCTTCCCGCGCGAGCCCGATCTTGGCGAGCTCTTGTTCCAAAAGGTCGATCATGCCCGGCAACGCCCGCTCGGCCTCGGTGATCGACAGGCCGCAGGTCGGCCACGCGACGCACGCCATCGACCAACGCCGAACGGTCGAGATCTCGTGCGAGAGCTGCACGCCGTGCTCGCGCAAGATCTGCTGCAATTCGTCGCGCTGTTCGGGTGCCAAGTCGCAAAACAGAATGCTCTGGTGCGCGGTCAGCCGCAGCTCGGGCTTGAGCTTTGTGCAAATCAGGCGCAGCGCGGTCTTGAGGCGAAACGCACCGTCGTCTTTGATCCGGCCGTTCTCGACGTTGAGCCCGTAGAACCAGCGGCCGTCTCCTTGTTCGTGCCAGCCGAGATGGTCGTCGAAGCCCCAAACGTCGTCGGCATGCGGCTCGGCGAGCGGCGCGCCGAAGTATTCTTCGACCTTCGCTTTGAACCAAGCCAAGCCTTTATCGTGGAGCAGGTATTTGAGTCGCGCGGTCTTGCGGTCGGCCCGATTGCCGAAGTCGCGCTGCACTTTGACGATCGCCTCGGCGACGTCGACCGCTTGCGCCGCGGGAACGTAGGCCATGCGCTGCGCGACGGCGGGAAACGTCTTCTTCGCGGAAGGAGTTACGCCGAAGCCGCCGCCGACGAGGACGTTGTAGCCGACGACGTTGTAGTTCTCGCAAATCGCCATGAAGCTCAAGTCGTTCGCGTACATATCGACGCAATTATCGCCGGGCAAGCCGACCGCCATCTTGAACTTGCGGGGCAGGTAGGTCCGGCCGTAGATCGGCTCGACGTTCGGATCGTCGGCCCCTTGCAAGCAGGTCTCTTCGCCGCTCGCCGTATCGCGCAGCCAAATCTCGTAGTAGGCCTTCGTTTGCGGCGTGAAGCGGGTCGTCAGATCGTCGCACAAGGTCTGCAACTGAACGTGGACCGGATCGAACTTGTGCGGGGCAGGGCAGCACATCACGTTGCGGTTCACGTCGCCGCAAGCCGCGAGGGTCGTGAGCTTGCAGGCGTTGATGCGGCGGATGGTTTCTTGCAGCGTGTGTTTTTGGATGCCGTGGTGCTGGAGGCCTTGGCGCGTCGTGATGCGGAGCGTGGCGTTGCCGAGTTCGTCGCAGATGTCGAGTTCGGCGAGCATTTGTTCGCTCGAAAGCTTTCCGCCCGGCACGCGCGAGCGCACCATGAACATGAACGCCTTATCCCCTTTGCCCCCTGCGCCGGATGCTCGCGCCGCGGCCCGCGCATCGCGATCGTCTTGCTGGTAGGTGCCGTGCGTCTTGAGCAGGTGGACGCTGTCTTTGCCGAAGTAGTCGTTTTCGTCGACGAGCTCTTGGCCGATCTCGCCGCGCAGGTAACCGCTGTTGACCTTGGCTTCTTCAACCGGGTTGAGCTTTTCTTTTTCTTCGATGGCCATATTCCGACTCTTTGCGCGGGCGCGCCTTTAAGGGATGATGACAACCATGTCGAACGCGGCGCCTACCTTGCCGCGTGGGAGTACCCCACCTCAGACAACCTCTTGCCGCAAAGGGTTCGCGAGCAAGACGACTATGTTTACCATCATTGTCGTGTTTAACGACGACTAGGTATACCAGTATATCGTTACAATCGGCAGAATCGCCAGATCTTTCCAGTTTGGAGCCTTTGAAGTGACGAAATCCAAACGGGACAAGCAAAAATCGCGGGAAAGCGCTGCCGAAAACTCTTGGGCCGTCGTGCTCGCAACCGGTTTCGGCATCGGCTACTTCCGAAAGGCCCCCGGAACATGGGGGACGCTCCTCGGCTTGCCGCTGGCCTGGGCCATCGGGCAGCTCCCCACGACCGCCGGCCAAGTCGTCTCGATCATCGCGGTTTGCTGGCTTTCGGTTCCGGTCGCTACGCTTGCCGGCCGGCAACTCGGCCGCGGCAAAGATCCCGGCTGCATCGTGATCGACGAAATTGCGAGCGTGCCGATCACGTTTTTTCTCCTGCCGATGTCGAGTCCGACGGTCGTCGTGGTAGGCTTTCTCCTCAATCGCTTGTTCGACATCACGAAGCCGCCGCCGGCGCGTCAGCTCGAACATCTTCCGGAAGGCTGGGGCGTGATGGCCGACGATTGGGCCGCGGGAGTTTATTCGAACCTCGCGCTCCGCTTGTTCGTGTACCTCGCTCCGGCTTGGCTGATGTAACTTCGCCGGCGCAAACGACTGCTTCATCGTCAACCCGGCCGAGCTCATCGGCACCAAAACCGTTTCTCATTCCCGCGCTCGATTCCTCTCTTGAGACCTGCATGACCGACACTCCTTCCGACGCCCCACTCGCCGACGACGACATTCCCTCCGAAGCCGCCGACGAGCTCGAAACGAACGAACCTGAAGCGACGTCGGATGCGCCGATCGTGCCCGAGGTCGAGTACCCGAACGACACGCTCGAAACGGCGCTGGCGCGACACGGCATCACGCTCCCTGCCGAGCAAGTCTCGCTGCTCGGGCGATACGCTTCGTTGCTTTGGGATTGGAACACGAAGATCAATCTGACGCGGCACACGACGTTCGAAAAGTTCGTCGGCCGCGACGTCGTCGACTCGCTGGCCTTGGCTCCTTCGCTTCCGCCGAACAATCGGGTCATCGACGTCGGCACCGGCGGAGGCGTGCCGGGTGCGATCTTGAAGATCGTCCGTCCCGATCTAGAAGTGATTCTCACCGACACGGTTGCGAAGAAGATTCGCGTGCTCGATGAAATCGTCAACCGCATGGGCCTCAAGGTGATCGTGCATCACGGCCGCGCGGAAGAGCTCTTGAAGACCCGCGCCGTGCATACGCTCGTCGTGCGCGCGGTCGCGCCCCTCTCGAAGCTCATCGTCTGGTTCACGCCGGTGCATCAGAAGTTCGAGCGACTGCTGATCATCAAAGGGCCGGGCTGGGTCGCAGAACGCTACGAAGCGAGGCAAAAACATCTGCTCGAAAAGTGGCAGCTGCGCAAACTCACCGAATGGCCGCTGCCGGGCACCAACGGCAACAGCGTGCTGTTGGAAATCAAACGGCGCGAGAAGAAATGAAGATCGCGATCGATCACATCGCGCTGCAAACGTCGCACTTCGAAGCGGCGATCGATTTCTACGTGCGCATTCTCGGAGCCGAATTGCTGCAACAAGGTCGCTTCAAACGGCGCCTGGCGGCATGGCTTAAGATCGGCACGGGAGATAACGCCGTGAAACTCGAGCTCTTTAGCGTGCGCGACGGCGAAGCGCTCGCCCCGTGGTCCGATTTCACGAGCGGCCCAGTGCATCTTGCGCTGCGCGTGCCGGATCTCAATGCGTTTCTTATCGAGGCGCGGGCGAAGGGTGCCGTGTTGCATCCTTCGCATCCCGAGCCGTTCACGCCGCCGGTCGCCGGAGCCAGGCCGATCGCCTATCTCCTCGGGCCCGATGGCGAAGAGGTGGAAATTCGGGATGAATAAAAGCAAAAGTCAGAATGCAAAATGCAAAACGGGATGGACGACGAGTAAGTTCGTCGTCCATCCCGAATCGTTTGCAACGGAGTGACCGTCTATCAGCCGCAGGGCGTTAGCCCCCGGTTCTCAAGATCGAATCCCACGTTTGAAATGACACCCCTGGACCGGACGCTAACGCGTTCCGGCTAATTAACCGACCACGGTCCTACGCCGTCTCGAACTTCGTCATGTCGACGTGATCGTGATCGAGGAAGCCGAGCAGAATCTTCGAGCGAATCGGATGCTGGAGCTTGCGAACCGCTTTCGCTTCGATCTGACGAACTCGTTCCCGCGTGACGCAGAAGATCTTGCCGACTTCTTCGAGCGTGTACGTGTAACCATCGGCGAGCCCGTAGCGAAGGCGGATGATTTCACGTTCGCGGTAGTTCAAAGCCTGCAATGCTTCATCGACGCGGACCTTGAGCGACGCTTGCGTGATATCGTGAAGCGGATCCGACTCGCGATGATCTTGCACGAACTCGCCGAAGAAACTGTCGTCGTGATCGCCGACCGGTTGGTCGAGCGACAACGGCTGCCGCGTCATCTTCATCACGATACGAGCCTCTTCGAGCGACAAGCCGGTCGCTTGGGCCGTCTCTTCGACGCTTGGCTCGCGACCCAACTTCTGAATGAAGTCGCGGCTGATCGCCCGAACTTTTCCCATCGTTTCGATCATGTGTACCGGCAAGCGGATCGTGCGGCTCTGGTCGGCCAAGGCCCGCGTGATCGCTTGGCGAATCCACCACGTCGCATACGTGCTGAACTTGTAACCCCGTTGGTGTTCGAACTTATCGACCGCTCGCATCAGACCGGTATTGCCTTCTTGAATCAGATCCAAGAAGCTCAAGCCGCGGTTGCGGTAACGCTTCGCGATCGAGACGACGAGCCGCAAGTTGCCGGCCGACAGCCGACGTTTCGCGGCATCGTACAAGTCTTGATAGCGGGCCGTCCGCTTCATCCGCGTCCGCAGGCTGTGATGGCTTTCGTACGTCATCCGCATCAGCTGATGCAGCTCGGCTCGCAGTTCGTTGCTCGTGGCTCCTTCGATGTTCCCGCCGTCGATGGCGCGGAGCTCTTCGAGAATCACGCTCATCCGCGTATCGATTTCGGCCAACTTATCCAAGAGCGGCTTCAAGCGTGCCGTCCGCAGGTTCAACTCTTCGACGAGTCGCACGGCCTTCATCCGGCGTACGACGAGCCGTTGCCAAGCGAGCCTTCGTTCGTGCATCGGCCGCTTCTTGCTCATGGCGACGTAGAAGTCGCGGCGATTTCGTTTCAACAAATGCGACAAGGTTCGCAAGTTCGGCGTGAGCAAGCTCAACACCTTTTTCTTCACGGCGGCATCGGTGACCGAGACGTCGATCGTGCGGTCGAGCCGGAGCTCGCCGTTCTGTACTTTCTTCAGCAGCAACACGGCCCCTTCGAGGATGAAGTCGTTCGCCAGCAAACTGCGGCGATATCGCGTTCGGGTCCATTCGATGCGCTTCGCCGAATCGATTTCTTCCGCACGGTTCAACAACGGAATCTCGCCCATCTGCATCAAGTAGATCCGCACCGGATCGTCGATCCGATCGTCGGACGAGTCGCCGTATTGATCGGCGGCTTCGTGTTCTTCGGCGGCGGCTTCTTCGGCGACGAATTCGCTATCGTCTTCCGTTTCCAAGGCTACGTCGTCGTCGGAGACGGCGCCGATCAGCGAGACGACATCTTCCGAAAAAAGATCGTCGACCGAACCGACATCGCTCCCTTTCTTACGACCGGCTGCCGGCTTCTCTGCCCCGTTCTTTGTTTGAGACACTACCCCGGGAACCGAACGAACCGATGCGGTAGCACCTTTTCCTGCCGCGACACCGTTCTTGTTCAAAGTCTTACGCAAAGGGCAACTCCTTCAACGACTAGGGGTCTCGACGACCCGGGCTCAGAGGCGAACGTGCTTCCGAGTAAAAGCACGTCGAGTGCCGAAGTACGACTCATCGGCCGACGAAATCGCTCTATCTCGATGATGTTGAGCGAGTTAGGTTGCCCATCCAACTCGTTTTCACCACCGCGGCGGAGTGCGATCGATGTTGCCTTTCGGCGACGTAGCGCACCCTCGGCAACATGCATGATGCCGAACCGCAACACGAAACTAGTTACCGTCGAACCGGAATGCCGGCCGAGATCGATGCCCTAAAAACGTCCGATGGGAATAATGCCGAGAGACGACTATGATGCTCGTCGCTCGCCCCACGAAGCCACTCCACGCTAGAACGACCCATGCCGGAAGTCATCCCGCGCGACGTGCCGAACCCGTCGCTTGCGCTTTGGAAAGAGTTCGAGGAACAAGCGGCCCGCATTGCGCTCGGCGGCGGTGCAGAGGCGCTCGCGCGGCAACACAAGAAGGGCCGGCTCGGTGCGCGGGAGCGCGTTGCGAAGCTCATCGATGCCGGCACCGAGTTCTATGAGTTCGGCCTCTGGTCGGCGTGGGAAATGTATGCCGACTACGGCGGCGCACCGGCGGCAGGCGTGGTGTGCGGCGTCGGGCTGGTCGCGGGTCGGCGGCACATGCTGATCGCCAACGACGCCACGGTCAAAGCCGGCGCGTTCTTTCCGGCCACCGTGAAGAAGGTGCTGCGCGCGCAGCGGATCGCGTTTCAAAACCGACTCCCGCTGATTTACTTGGTCGATTCGGCCGGCGTGTTTCTCCCTTTGCAGGAAGATGTGTTTCCCGACGAAGACGACTTCGGCCGAATCTTCAGGAACAACGCCGTTATGTCGGCGGCCGGCCTCGGGCAGACCGCCGCGATCATGGGCAACTGCGTTGCCGGCGGCGGATACTTACCCGTGCTCTGCGATAAGCTGCTGATGACCGAAGGCTCCGGCCTCTACTTGGCGGGTCCGGCGCTGGTAAAGAGCGCGATCGGCCAGGTCGTGACGAGCGAAGACCTCGGCGGCGCGGCGATGCACTCGGCCGTCAGTGGAACGATCGACTATCGCGAGCCGGACGACGACGCTTGCCTCCGTCGCTTGCGGAGCTTGGCGGCCCTCGCACCCGCCGATGCCGCGCACCCGTCGGCGCCGTTCACGCGCCATGCAGCGCAACCCGCCGCGAAGCCCGGCAGCGAACTGCACACCATCGTCGGGGTCGGGGCGCGGCGCGAATATGAGATGCGGCGCGTCTTGGAATGCATCGTCGATCGCGACAGCTTCGATGAATATAAGGCGGAGTACGGCAAGACCCTGATCTGCGGCACGGCCCGCATCGGCGGCTTCCCGGTCGGCATCGTCGCCAATCAGCATCATCAAGAGAAACCGGCCGAAGGGCCGCTCCAGTTCGGCGGCGTGCTGTATGTCGACGGCGCCGAGAAGGCCGCGCGGTTCGTGATGAATTGCAACCAAGATTGGCTGCCGATTATTTTCCTGCAAGACGTCAACGGCTTCATGGTCGGTCGCGACAGCGAACGCTCGGGCATCATCAAAGCCGGCGCGAAGCTCGTCGGCGCAGTCAGCAACAGCCGTGTCCCTAAGCTGACGGTTCTGCTCGGCGGCTCGTTCGGCGCGGGCAACTACGCCCTCTGCGGCAAGGGTTTCGATCCGCGCCTGATCTTCGCCTGGCCGGCCGCGAAATGCGCCGTGATGGGTGCCGATCAAGCGGTCAACACGCTGCTCGACATCACGATCTCGGCCTTGGAGCGCAAGGGAGAGAAGGTCGACGCCGACGAACTCGGCAAGCTCCGTGAAACCGTCAAAGCAAACTATCTCCAAGCGACCGACCCCCGCTATGCCGCGGCACGAGGTTGGGTCGACCGCATCATCGACCCGGCCGCGACGCGCGAAGAACTGATCGCGGCATTGGAGATCGTGACTCGCCACGCAGACGTAGAAGCGTACCGCCTCGGCGTGTTTCAGGTATAAATTATGAAACGCATTCGCATCGGCAACGGCGCAGGCTTTTGGGGCGACAACCTCGACGCTCCGCGCCGGCTCGTCGAAGGGGCCGAGCTCGATTACCTTACGCTCGAATACTTGGCCGAGCTCACTCTTTCGATCCTCGCTCGGCTCCGCGAAAAAGATCCGAACGCCGGCTACGCCCACGACTTCCTCCCGGTGCTCAAGAGCTTGGTTCCTGCTCTTCGTGCGCAGCCGAAGTTGAAGATCGTGACGAACGCCGGCGGCATGAACCCGACGAGCTGCGCGCGAGCCGCGGCGGCGATCCTGCGCGAAGCCGGCCTCGACGACGTCCGGATCGGCGTCGTCGCCGGCGACGACTTGCTGCCGCAACTCGCCACGCTGCAACGCGCCGGTTGCCGCTTCGAGAATCTCGATGATCGTCGGCCGTTGTCGGAGTTGAAGCAACCGGTCGTGAGCGCGAATGCTTATCTCGGCGCTCGTCCGATCGCCGATGCCCTGGCCGACGGCGCGCGGATCGTCATCACGGGCCGGGTTGCCGATGCCTCGCTTACGGTCGGGCCCGCGGTGCATGAGTTCGGCTGGCAATGGAACGACTGGAATCGACTCGCCGGCGCCAGCGTCGCCGGGCACCTCATCGAATGCGGCGCGCAAGCGACGGGCGGCTACTCACACCATTGGCAAGGTGCGAATCTCGCCGAGGTCGGTTACCCGATCGCCGAACTGGCCGAAGATGGTTCGTCGATCATCACGAAGCCGGCCGGCACGGGAGGCCGGGTCGATCGCGCCACCGTGGCTTCGCAACTCGTGTATGAAATCGGCGACCCACAACACTATCTCACGCCCGACGTCGATTGCGATTTCACGACCGTCTCGCTCGCAGATCTGGGCGGCGATCGCGTTGCCGTATCCGGCGCGACGGGGCACGCCGCACCGCCGACCTTAAAGGTCTCGCTCGCCTACCGCGACGGCTTCATGGCCGACGGTCGACTGCTCGTCTACGGCCGCGATTGCGAGGAGAAGGCCTACGAATGCGCCGTAGAAATCATCATCAAGCTCGCCCAGGCGGGCTTCGATTATCTCCGTAAGAACGTGGAGTTGCTCGGCGCCGGCGACGGCGTGCCCGGCCTCGGCGAACCGCCGCAAGGTCTGCGCGAGGTCGTGCTGCGCATGACGGTCCACGATCCGCGGCGCGAAGCGGTCGAGCGGTTCACGCGCGAGTTCGCCCCGCTCGCAACGTCGGGCCCTGCCGGGCTCGCCGGCTATACGCAAGCCCGCGGCGAGGTGCGGCCGGTGTTCGCGTACTGGCCGACGCTCGTACCGCGCGATCAAGTACAATCGCAAGTCGAAGTTCGTACGGCAAAGGAGTGGCAATGAACGTGATCGCGCTTCGTGACGTGGCCGTCGTGCGCAGCGGCGACAAAGGAAACCACGCGAATATCGGCGTCGTCGCCAACTCGGCGGACGACTTCGAGTTCCTCCGACGCACGCTCACGAAGGAGCGCGTCGCCGAATACTTTCAAGCGCTTCGGCCGGCGCGAGTCGAGCGGTTCGAGTTGCCGCTGATCTTCGCGTTCAACTTTATGCTCTACGACGTACTCGACGGCGGAGCCAGCCGCTCTTTGCGATTCGACACGCAAGGCAAGCTGCTCGGCACCGCACTCGGCGATCTGTCGCTCGAGCGCAATTCTTAATCTCTTACGGTTCATGAGCCGGTCGATTCAATAAATCGGCCGCCGATCACGATGACGCTTCTTCGCCTGCACATCCACGAACACGTCGCCACGGTCATCATCAACCGTCCGGAGAAGCGGAACGCGCTGAATCGCGAACTGCTGGCCGAGTTGCAACAGATGTTCGAAGATCTGCATCTGGAAAAACGAGTCCGCGCCGTCGTCCTAACCGGAGCGGGAACCGTATTCTGTGCGGGCATGGATCTCGGCGAGATGCTCGAGACCAGCAAACAACCGAACGCCGCCGAGCTCTGGCACGGCGATGCCTCGGCCTATCGCGACCTCATCGAATACATGCTCCGGTTTCCGAAGCCCATCGTCGCGGCGATCAACGGCCCTGCGATGGCCGGCGGGGCGGGCTTGCTTTTGGCGAGCGATATCGTCGTCGCGGCCGAAGGGGCGACCTTCGGGCTGCCCGAGCCGCTCAGAGGAATCGTCGCCGGGCTCGTCGCGCCGCTGTTGGCGTTTCGCATCGGCGGCGGACATGCGGCGCGGTTGCTGCTCACCGCGCAAACGATCGACACGGCCGAAGCGTATCGCGTCGGCTTGTTTCACGAAACGACGAAGCCCGACTTGCTCTGGCCGCGCGCCACGGAGCTGGCCGCACTGTGCGCGAAGTGCGCGCCGCCGGCGCTGTTGATGACGAAGCGCATGCTCAACGAAACGATCGGCGAAGAAATGCTTGTGCAACTCGGCGCCGGAGCGGCCGTGAGTGCGACGGCCCGCACGACCGAAGAAGCGAAAGAAGGGCTCGAAGCGTTTCTGGAGAAACGCGCGCCGAAGTGGCCGTGAATCCTTCTCCCGTCGGGAGAAGGTGGCCGACAGGCCGGATGAGGGGCGCTGCTCATAAAGGGCGTGATACCCATGCAGCCGCGATATCGCCCCTCATCTGTCGGCTGCTGCCGACATCTTCTCCCGTGGGGAGAAGGGTTGGCCGGCGGCAAGAGCAACGCATTATTTCTTCGGCAAAAACTTCTTCGGCACTTCCGCTCCGGCCACGTAGCTGAGCTTGCCGATCTTGCACATCTGGTAGACGTTGATGCGGAAGTCGGGGCAGGTGCTGACGAGCACGTAGGCGTCCGTCACGGAGAAGCCGTAATCGGCGACGAGCCAATCGATCATCTGAATCGTCGCCGTTTCGACTGCGACCTCAAGCGGACGATTCGCGTGGATCGTGATGATCGCGTCCGGCTTTTCGATTCGCATGCAAGGAATCTTGCGGTCGGGGATCAAGCTCAGCTTCAGCCGGACGGTCGATTTCGTTTCCGCGGCCGTGCCGGTAAATTCGGTGTCCCCTTGGCTGGCATGCACGTCGCCCAAGTAAAACAGCGCGCCGGGATGATAAACCGGCAAGTAAATTTTATTGCCGGGCGCGACGTCGCGGATATCGAGGTTGCCGCCCCAATCTCCTTGGCCGTCGAGGCTCGTCACCACTTCCCGATCGGGCGCGCAGCCGAGCGTGCCGACGAACGGCGTGATCGGCCATTTGATCTGCTCGTTGAAATGCAGCTCGCCGTCGCGCGTCGTGCCGCTCGGGCCGGGCGTGTGGCGGAAGATGCGCGTCGCGTAGTTCTGCGAGACTTCCGGGTAGCGCGTGAGCTCGCCGAGCGGACCACGCTTCGGACCGACTGCGCACCAAGAGTAATCGTCGACCGTGATCGACTCGATCTCGACGACGAGCACGTCTCCTTTCTTCGCACCATCGACGAAGACCGGTCCGCCGATCGGATTCGCCAGCGGCGGCGAACGATCGAAGCCGGGTCGCTTGCCGGGAATCGCAAGGTCTTCCGAAGTCTTGAAGAAGCCGGTGCTCGCGTCGAACGTCTCGATCTCGAAGGTCTCGCCCGAGGCGACCTTCAAGAGAGGTTCGTCGCGCCAGTCGAAGGCGTATTTACGGGCGTCGTCGCGGGAGATGCGTTTCATGGCAGTGGTCAGTGGTCGGTGGTCAGTGGTCGGTGGTCAGTAAAAGCCGGAGGCGCAATGCGTGCCGTCGTGCCGCTTGCGGTTTCGCGAGTCACGAAATTCGAAATCTCAATCCGCCGAGAAGGCATAGACCGTGGTTTGCAGATACTTTTCGCCCGGCTTGAGGATCACGGTCGGGAAGGTCGGTTGGTTCACCGAGTCGGGAAAGTGTTGCGTCTCCAAGCAGATCGCACCGCGATAGAGATAGGGCTTGCCGCCCTTGCCCGCTTGGCCGTTGAGGAAGTTGCCGGAGTAGACTTGCAGGCCCGGTTGCGTGGTGAAGACGGCGAGCTTGCGGCCGCTTTTCGGATCGCGCAACAGCGCGGCAGCGGCGGGCAGCGACTCGGCCTTACGGACGACGAAGTTGTGGTCGTAGCCGATCGCGGGAGTCTTCGTTAGGTCTTCGATCCGCGCACCGATGCGCGCCGGCTTCGTGAAGTCGAGCGGAGTGCCGGCGACCGGCGCGAGTTGGCCGAGCGGAATCAACGCTTCGTCGACCGGCGTGTATTGATCGGCATACAACGTCAGCTCGTGGTCGAGGATCGTGCCGCTTCCGGCACCCGCGAGATTGAAGTAGCTATGGTTCGTCAAGTTGACGGGCCCGGCCTTATCGGTCGTCGCTTCCCAAGTGATCCAGAGAGCTTGATCGTCCCCCAAGACATAGGTGACGGACACTTTGAGGTTGCCGGGATAGCCTTCTTCCATGTCGGGGCTCGCGTACGTGAAGCGCACTCCCGAGCCGCGCGGCGTGACGACCTTCTCGCCTTGCCATACGACTTTGTCGAAGCTCCGCTTGCCGCCGCCGTGCAAGTGGTTGGGCTCGTTGTTCACGGCGAGTTGATAGGCTTGGCCGTCGAGCTGAAACTTCCCTTTCGCGATCCGGTTGCAAACGCGTCCGGCCGTGCAACCGAAGTATTGATTCGCTTCGGATTCGTAGCCGGCGATGTCGTCGAAGCCGAGCACGACGTCGGTCGGGTTGCCGGCCGCGTCGGGCATGATGATCTCGGTGATCGTCGCGCCGCGGTTCATGAGCCGCACGGTCATCTTGCCGCCGGTGAGCGTGTAGCGTTCGACCGGCGTTCCTTCATAGGTCTTGCCGAAAGGAGTCGGTCCGGAAACTTCGGCGGCCGAGGCTTGCGATTGCATCATCACGAAAATTCCGAGCGAAAGGAAAACGGCGGCTGGCTTGAGCATCGATGTTGACTCCGACAAATCAGCGAAAATGACTTTCCCAAATTACCATATCGTTACGACCGGAACCACCGTGCGGCTTGGCGGAAGTCGACGCCGCCCGTTACGATAGGAGGCATGAATCTCAACGACCTCCCCATAACCGGCCGCGGCGAGGTCTTGCCCGACTGGATCGACGAGATGGGACACATGAACGTCATGTGGTATACGCATCTCTTCAGCCGCGCGGTCTTCGGGTTCTTCGATCTTTTCGGATTCACGCCCGAATATATGCAAACGCACGCGGCGGGCAGCTTTGCGCTGGAACTGCATGTGCGGTATCTCGCGGAAGTGCGCGTCGGGCAAAAGGTGACGCTCCGCACACGCGTCCTCGGCCGAACCGCCAAACGGATGCACTACATGCAGTTCCTCATCATCGACGGGAGCGAGAAGCTCAGCGCGACGGGAGAACTCGTGAGCGCGCACGTCGATATGAAAGTCCGAAGACAATCGCCCCTGCCGGAAGCCCTGACCGCGAAGCTCGACCCACTGATCGCAGCGCACGCGAAGCTCGACTGGGCAGCACCGGTTTGCGGGACGATGGGGCCGTAGAAGCCGTGTGTCGAAGTTCGTCACAAGAAATGCAAAAACAGGCAAGCGGCAAACTTCATGTCTAACGTCAAAACGTTTCTTGAGCACACGGTAGAAGGATATCTCTTTAAAGACCTCGGCCAAATGAAAGCGATGCCGATGCCGATGGGATATCCATTCGTAATGACCGCATTCGCTGGTATCGAATTGCTCGGCTCGCTTTTGAGCGAAAAGAAATTTGATCCTAATAGCGGGAACGAATACTTCGTTTCATACTGGTTCAACTGCCTTTATCCAAGTCGCACCCATGCAAATAGCAAAGAAATCGGACAGCATCTCTATCGCCTAGCACGACATGGAATCGCGCACTGTTATTTGCTGAAAGGACCGGTAGCGATAGTTCATAGTCAGCCAGATCGCCATTTAAAAAAAGACGACCTTGGAGTTATCTATGTCGATGCAATCCAACTTGCAGACGATTTAATGGACTCGTACTTTAAGATGGTGAAGAACATCTCCGACGCGGTTGGTCAGCGAATGGAAGAGCGATTCAAGGAGATGGATAAGGCGTACCGAAAAAAAGCCACTGACGACAAGCCCGAGAGGGTTTTCCCGTTATATAGAAACAATGGCGACTCGCCAGAACAACCGCAACAGATCGGTGCAAGTGGTCCTCCAGGTCCATTTTTCGGCAGCAAGCTTCAACGTGGAATTTGAAATGCTGGTGGCACGAACAACTCGTTGAGATATTCGTTCCGTCAGGCGTCACTAACGCGACGCGTTGGGCGAAATGAAACCGCGCGGGTGACTTCCGTTTCCGTGGATTGAAATCCACGGCTACCGTCGTGTCGTCGCTACGCGACTACGTGCGGAGCGATCGGCATAGTTCGCGGAACCGGCCGGCTGACACCGGCCGCTCGCCTCGGAGGAGCGACAGAGTAGTTCTCGTCGCTATGCGTCTAAAGTAGCAGGCACGTTCCACGTGCCGTTCGCCACACATTCCAACGAAGCGCAATGCGCCAACGCCTCACGCTCCTTTGGCGAGCGGCCGGTGTGAGCCGGCCGGTCACGTCGCGGCAGATTAAAGCTCTCGACGT